>JBJTTE010000082.1:0-4551 GCA_046080005.1 Erythrobacter sp. | reverse complement strand
CCGCCGTCATCCAGTCGTCGAACTCGTTGCACCCGCTCACGTGCAGCCCGGCGAGCAGGTCGCCCGCGTAGAGCTTGAGCGCGCGGGCATGCTCGCCCGCCTCCGCCGCCGCCTCGAACCCCTGCACGTCGGTGGTGATCGCGGTTTCGAGGATCGCCGGGATCAGCGTGCCCTCGGTCACGGTGGTCGAGGGATTGGTCATGGCGCGGGCCTGCGCGGGTCCGCCGCCGACGCCGCCAATGCTGGCCGCAAAGTTCCCCGCGCTGCCCAGGCCGGACAGGTTCGCATTGGGCGTTGCGGGCGACGCGCCGATCGGTGCCTCGGCTTGGCGAAGCGAGCGCGCGCTGCTGCCGTCGTAGATCAGCTGCGGGCTGGCATAGGGGTTGGCCGCCGGAACCGGCACCACGCCGGGATTGCCCGAATAGACGGGGGCAACAGCAGGATCGGGCTGCGCTGTGCCGGGGACCGGGGCAGCCACCGGCGATGGCGCAACCGCAGGCTGCATCGGCACCGGAGCGGTGGCCGGTGCGACCCCGCCGGTGGTCACGCCGCCTTGCTGATCCGGGAGCCGCGCGGCGTTCATCGCCCAGAAGGTCACCGCACCGAGCAGGCCGACCACCGCAACACCGGCGGCAAGGCCCAGACTGTCACCCTTGGCCTTGCGATCGGTGACAGCAGGGAAAGCTGCACGGCTGGCGAGATCGATGATCTCGGCCGATTCCCGCTCGCGCGGATCGGCGGTCTCTGCACCCTCGCCCTTCTTGGGCGGCAAACGCATGGCCAAACGCATCAGATCATCTCCTTGCCGGGTTGAACATCGTTCTCAATCATTTGCTGCCCTTCCCTCGCGCCGTGTCGAGCCCGGCTTGGCGGGCCGTTGCCGGCATCGGGCCGGTATTGGTGAGGGTCGCGGTATCGCGGCCCGAACGCAGGATCAGTTGTGCTGGCACGCCTTCAACCACCACGGTTTCGCCGCGCACGGTATAGTTCACCGGGCCTTCGTCGCCATCCGCGTTGGTGATGAGAATGGCTGGAATAGCAATGCCTTGCGGCCAGGTGAGGAACACCGCATCGCCATCATCATAGGCCCGGGTGGGGAGCAATTCGGCAGCGCCTGCGGTGGCCCAGGCAAAGTTTAGACGGGCTGGATCAGTCACCGCGTAAGGGTCTGATGCAGCGGCCATTTCAACCGGATCGGCAGCGGCCCGCAGCGCCTGTGCCTCGGCCTCGGCAGCAGCGGCAATACGCGCTTCCTCGGCGGCCTTCTCGAGCTCGGGATAGCGGAATTGCAGCACGTAAAGCGCTGAATTCCTTGGGCTGGCCACGAGATCGAAGAGATAGGTGCGCTTATCGGTCACCACCGTCATGTTGGTGCGCGCCACCGGATCGAGCGGCTTCACGAACAGGATCGTCTGCGCCTTGTTCGGCTGCACCTGCCACGCGCCGGAATCGCCGATCGCGACATTCTCGATCATCTCGTCGGGTGCGAATTTGATCGTGGTCTGGACCTTCACCCGGCCATCGATCCGCACCACGGCATTCTCATTAAACACAAGCGTTTGCAGGCGGTTGTCCTGCGCTACCAGAGGCGCGGACAGGCTCAGGGCAAGCGCGGCGAGCAGCACGGCGCGGGTCATTGGTAGGTCTCCGAAGGGGGCATCGCCGGCTTGGCGGCGGGCGCGGCTTGCGCTGTAGCTGGGGCTGGGGCCGAGCGGAAACGGTTGCCGATCCCGCGGGTGCGCGAGGCTGCGGGGTTCAAGGGCGCGATCTGCCCGCCTCCATCACTGCTCGCAAACACCCGTGTTTCACGTGAAACAGTGCCCCCAGGGCCTGTGTCATTGGCCGCAACGACGCTCTGGACGGGGGCAAGCTCGACCCTGCGCTGGCCTGAGGCAGGGCTAGGCGGGACCACAGCCGTGCTGCGCGGCGCGGTGCTGACCGGCTGTGCGACCGGCACGGGGCGCGGGGCATCATTGCCGCGCTTGCTCTCCTTGGACGGCACGAGGCCAAACACCTGCCAGCCCGCGACCATGGTCGAGGCGACCTTGAGCGACAGCAGCATCAGCGCCATATGCACCGCGCCGACCAGGAAGAAGGCCATCGCCGCCTGCTGGTCGACCTGGCCCGGCACCGCCACCAGCGCCGCTAGCACGGGCACGGCCATCTCGAGCATGATCGAGCCGCCCAGCACCGCAAACAGCGGCGCGAGCGCCATCATTGTCAGCCCCTTGAGCCAGCCGGTGAACAGGCCTCTTGTTCCCTCGAACAGCGCCAGCACCACGAAAATTGGTCCCAGCGCGAGCAGCAGCGCCAGCGCGATCCGCGCCGTCACCAACACGCCCACCGTGCCGAGCAAGAGCAGCATCGCCCCGATCCACATCATCCCCGGCGGAGAGAAGGCGCTGATATCCTTGGTATCCCCGCTCGCTTTCTGGATCGCGAGGAACACCACATCGAGCTTCTGCGCGAAGACCGCCGTGGCGCTCTCCCCGTTGCTGCCGGTCAGGATACCGGCGATCTGGTCCGGCCCGCCGATGAAGATGTTGTAGAAGATCGTCGAAAAGGCGACGAAGCTGGTGGCGAAGGTGAGCACCAGCCCGAGCGTCATCATCTTGGGGAGCAGCACCCGCACTGACAGGTTTGATCGGCCCAGCATCAGCGAGATGCCGAAAAAGCCAACATAGAGCCCGAGCAGGATCGTCAGCGCGAAAGCCAGCTGGCCCTCGGTGCCGAACAGCCGGTTGAAGGCCTGCTCGGACACGCCGCTGGCGATACAATCGACCGCGGTCAGCGCCGCCGAGACGCCGGTGCCCATCGACTGGGCGGCGGTATCGCACACCGCGCTCATTCAGCGGCCTGCCACAGCGGATCATCGTCGCGCGTCGTGCCGTTGGACCCAGATCCTTCAGGCCAGGGACGTCCAGTGAGCGCCGGGAACCACGCAGAAGGTTCGTCACCCACCGCTTCGCGCAGGAGATCGAGCCGCCGCACCGCACTCTCGCGGCCCGAGAGGATCGTCAGCACTTCGGGCGCACCGGACAGATCGAGGCGCACCACCACACTCGCATCGGGCTGGCGCACCAGGAAGCAGCGGCTATGCGCGGGCAGCGAGCGGATCAGCGCGAATTCGTGCGGGGTGAGACCAAAGCCGTCGCAATAGTCCTCGGGCCGCGCGCGGCTGTTGGGCATGAACACCATCGTCGCGGTCTGTTCGACCAGCGCGGTCGAAATCCGGCTGTCGAGCGCGTCGCGCGCCGATTGGGTGGCAAAGCCGACCAGCGCGTTGCGCTTGCGCAGTGTCTTGAGCCAATCGCGGATGCGCGCGGCAAAGACCTCGTCGTCGAGCGCCTTCCAGCCCTCATCAATCAGGATCATCGTCGGTTGCCCGTCGAGCCGCTCGTCGATCCGGTGGAAGAGGTACATCATCACCGGGGTGCGCAGGCGCGGATTTTCGAGCAGCGCGGTCATGTCGAAGCCGAGCACGCGGGTTTCGAGGTTCAGCCGGTCAAGTTCATTGTCGAACAGCCAGGCGTGCTCGCCCTCTCCGATCCACGCCGCCAGCCGGTCGGCCAGATCGCCCGGCTCTGGACGACGAGCACCTGAGAGCAGTTCCTTGAAGTGCCGCAGACGGCGCAGCGCAGGATCATTGGCATAGGTCGCATCGACCGCCGCGCTGATCGTGGCAAACTCTTCCGGCCCATCGGCCTTGAGCAGCACCGCGAGCCAATCGCGCAGGAAAGCGCGGTTCGCCGGGGTGTCGGGGAGCGAGAGCGGGTTGAAGCCCGTGGGCATCCCCGGCGCAATCCGGTCATAGCGCCCACCAATCCCGCGAATGAACAGCTCGGCCCCGCGATCCTTGTCGAACAGGATTGTGCGCGGCTTAAACTTCTGCGCCTGCGCGGCGAGGAAGTTCATCACCACGGTTTTGCCCGAACCCGACGGGCCGATCACCGAGAAGTTGCCGAGATCGCCGTTATGGAAGTTGAAGAAGAATGGCGTCGCGCTGGTGGTCTCCAGCAGCGTCACTGCATCGCCCCAGTGATTGCCGCTCGCCTGGCCCAGCGCAAAGCCGTGGAAGCTGCCAAAGCCCGCCATATTGGCCGAGGAGATCAGCGCGCGGCGGACGATATATTCCTCGTTCCCCGGGAACTGCGCCCAGAAGGCGGGTTCGAGATTGGTGTCCTCGCGCACCGCAATCGCGCCGGTATCCGCAAGGGCTGCGGCGCAGGCGGCCATCGCGTCGTCAAGGCGGGGCAGCGTCCGCTCGCGCACGAGCACGGTCAGGTGATGATCGCCAAAACCGACCGCCCCGTTGCCGAGCAGGTCGCGCGCGGCAAGCATGTCGGCGCGTTCGGCAGCGGCCTCTTCATCGACCGAGCGCGACCGGCGCAGCGCAAGGTCGATGCGTTCCTTGGCCGTGGTGCGCTCGTTCGGGGCGTAGCTTTCGGTGACCACCATCTCGAACGGCAGGCGCAGCAGGTTGTCGAGCAGGCCGGGCGAGGTCGCCTCGGGATAGTCCTTGAGCCCGAGGATCGCGGCGAAATCGGGGGC
>JBJTTE010000081.1:0-6158 GCA_046080005.1 Erythrobacter sp. | reverse complement strand
TGACGACGCCAGCGGGCTTCAGAACGCGACCCCGCCGGGGCGGGCCGAATTGGGCACAGGGCTACGTTGATCGTCGCTCACGATGCGCTGCATCGCTCACTCCTCTCGCCTTGCCCTGTGCCCAATTCGGCTCCGTCAGGGTGGGTCAGGTTGGTCGGAAACCGCTCTAAGCCTTGCGCAAGTCCAACCCACGTGCCTTCCACAAGGCGATCCTCGCACGGGTGGTGTGACCCAGCGGTTCGGGGAGCGAATGCGGGGGGAAGAACCGCGCTTCAATCACCTCACGGTGATCAGGCTTTGGCCTGCGGTCGCACATGGCGGCGAAGACATGCGCAGTGTGCGGCGAGCCTGACAGAACTTCCTCAAGCGTACCCACCAGCGCGATCCGGGGCAGCCGCAAGCCCAACTCCTCCAACACCTCGCGCTGCGCGGCCTTAAGCGGGTCCTCACCTTGACCCAGCCCGCCGCCAGGTAAGCCCCAGACATTAGGGCCATAGGAGTGCTTCAGCAGCAGCACATCGCCCGTCAGATTGGTAACGATGACGCTCACCCCCGCAATCGGTGTCTTGCGCCAACGCCGCCAGAAGTGGCGAGCAATGTGGGCCAGCGGAAGAAGAGCGCGGTGAAGCGGGGCAGGAAGAAAGTTGGGCATCACGTAAATACCGTCACGGGCATGTGCCGTGCGCCCGCTTCCCGCAGCAACCGTGCAACCGGCAAATCATGTTCGCCGCGCATGGCGGCTTCGAAGACGGCGCGCTTGTCTTCACCGCGAATGACGAAGACAAGCTCGTCGCAGCTCAGCAGCGCGGGCAAAGTCAGCGTGACCCGGTCAAACGGTGCCTCGGGCGGTAACGGATCGGGTGTGATCCGGCGCAGTCCTAGCGGATCGTCCAGCTTGGGGTCAGTGTTGGGAAACAGCGAAGCAATGTGACCATCCGTCCCCATACCTAGCCACACGAAGCAGTAATTCCCGGAGCGGGGGTAGGCCTTCGCCTCTGCCGCGACCAGCGAAGTGACCTTGGTGCCCAGCGGCTCAAACAATGCACGCAGCTTGCCTGCGTTGCTGGCAGGGTGATCTTCAGTCACCACGCGATCATCGGTCGGATCGATCACTACCCGGCTCCAATCGAGATCGCGCCTAACCAGAGCCTCAAGGATCGGAAACGGGGTCGCGCCACCGGGTAAAGCGATCGCCACGGTCCCATCGGTTGAGGCAAGTGCATGGCGCAGACGCTCCGCGATCCAGTCGGCGATCTGCGCGTCGGTTGCACCAGACAAGAGATTGGATTTGCGCATCCTGAGGTTACCCATAGCAAAGCTGATCCACGAGGGAAACGAGGTTCGCAGACTTATCAATACCTTGATAGCAGGCCAATGCGCCCGCGATCAGAACACAGAAAGCCGCGCATCAAGACCGATGAATAAGGCTGCCACTGCAAGGCAGGCCGCTAGACAACGACGAACCACTTTGAGGTGCAGGCGTGCAAGGCCCTGCGCGCCCATCGCCCAGCCCAGCGTCACCGCCGCAGCGCCGCCGAGCGCCCCGCCGATCCCTGCGGGAAGTGGCAATGCCGCCCACGCCGCCAAGGCGAAGACCGCAAAACGGGCACCATCGCCGATCTGGCGAGCGAGCAGAATTATCGCGATGGCACCGAGTGACCGGGTCGGCTCCTCGGGTCCGGTCTGTCGTACGGGCCACGCCAACTCAACGGCGGCAATCGCGAGCGCGAAAGCGACCAGCATCTGACCCGCGCGGCGCGGCAGCAAGAGCGCGAACTCGCTGCCGATCCAGGTCATCAGCCCCGCACTAAGGAGGGCGCAAAGCACCCCGACGGCAAGCAGCTGCGCGCTTTGCCCGAGCTTCTCTGCCCAATGGGCGACCTGCCATTGGTCGCGCCCGCCTAGGGCAAGCGCGAACACCAGCAGGAGAGCCAGAAGGAAACCGTCCACCGCCCCTGCGCGTCAGACTGCCCAGGGGCCGGTAATGGCCAGCGTCGCGGTCGGCCCGTAGGCATTGACGAACAGGACCCGGCCGTCGGGCGAGAAGCATCCCCCAGCCAGCTCGGTCTGCGCGGTCAGCCTCGCAAGGGTATAGGCCTCACCGTCCGGCGTGATGCCGCGGATATGGTTATCGACGATGTCTGTGTATTGATCTTCGCACACGATCAGGTGGCCGTTCGGAGCAACGGTCAGGTTGTCGCCATAGTCGAACTGCGCCTTGCTCTCGCTTTCGAAGAACAGTTCGACCATGTCGGGCGCGCCGGCCAGCCCCGGCGTAAGCTTGAGGATTTGGCCAAGCTTCTTGGCCCCGCCGCTGGTGCAACAGGCGAACACCTCGCGGGTACCCATGTGCAGCCCCTCCCCGCGCGCGACCAGCGCCGCGCCCTTGGCGGCTGCGCGCTGGCGCAGATCGTCCTTGGGGGCTTCGACCTCATTGAGATCGACCCAGGCAACGCGGTAGGACCGCCCGACCGGCATCGCCGGGCTGCTCCAGTTGCGGGTGTCAGCGAGGCCCTCGATCACCATCGCCTGCAAGCGGCCGCCCTGAGCTAGCTTGCCGGGGGTCTTAGGGAGGAATCGGTAGAGCACGCTGTCGTCGCGATCTTCGGTGAGGTAGACGATACCGGTCGCTGGATCGACACAGGCCGCTTCGTGATTAAACCGACCCATCGCCTTGAGCGGCACCGGATCGACCAACCCGCGCGCGCTGGCGGGGACTTCAAACACCCAGCCATGGTCCTGCTCCAGCCCCTCGCCATAGGGCTGGCCCGGCCCGGTCGGCGCTTCCTCGCAGGTCAGCCAGCTGCCCCAGGGTGTGATCCCCCCCGAGCAATTGCGGATCGTGCCGCCAAGGCTGCGGAACTGGCGCTTGACCTTGAGGGTCGCGGCATCAAGCACGATTGTGGTGGTGCCACCGGGCACAAATGCCCCCTTGTGCTTGCCATAGCCCTTGGCGATCGAGCCACCGGCATCATGCTTCGGCTGCAATTCGTGGTTGCGCACCAGTGCGATCTCGCCATTGCCAAGGTCAAAGCAGCCCATGCCGTCCGCACGGTCAGGCACGGTGCCACCATCATCCATCGCATCGCCAAGGCGCGAAATCACGCGGTAGGAGAACCCTTGCGGCAGTTCGAGCAGCCCAGCCGGATCGGGCACCAGCGCGCCGTAACCGCCGAATGCCTTTGCAGCGCGCGTGGTGGCGACGCTTGCAGAAGGACCGCGGGTCACACAACCACTCGCAGCCAGACCCGCAAAGGCGGCAGCGGTAGCACCGAGAAAACGGCGGCGATCAGGGGCAGAAAGAGGATGGTTCATGCGTTCCATTTTAGTGATCCGTGCCTAGCGCGGCAAGGACATCGTCCCAGCGCACATACTTGAAATTTTGGGCCTGAGGCGCATTCTTCCCATCCTGCGCGATGAACAGTCCCTGCGGGAAATCAAGACCGAAATCGCGATTGTCGAGTTCGATCCCGTCGGTTTCCTCAACACTGCCGAAGCCGCCTTGTGCGATGCGGAAGCGGCCCACCGGCTTCACCTCAGGTAGGCGGAACAAGGCATAGGCATTGTCCCCTTGCGATGATGCGACAAGATAGCCGCCGTCCATGCCCTCTGGCGCGATTGCGAGGCCTTCGACGTCAGCGACCAGCATCTTGTTGTCGATGGTGGCGACCAGCTTGCGGCTTTCGGCCCCACCCTGGCTCCGCCCGGCAATGGCCCAAATCCCCGAGTCCTCCTCGCCAATATAGAGCATGCCGGTGCGGGGATCGTAGATGCAGCCCTCGGTCTGGGTCGGCACGCTGCTGAGGAGCACGGTCTCATCGACCAGTTTGCCGCCGAGGAATTTTAGCCCGGTGCGGTAGATCGCGCCGCTCTTGAAGGCGCTGTAGATCGTGAACGAACCGTCCCCCTCGACATCGCCGCCGCACACGCCGTAGCCTTCGCCCGGGCCGACGCGCACGCGGGTGACGAGGGCGAGTGTGCCCGTCAGAGTGTCGAGCTTCGCGACAAAAAGCTGACCCGTCGCAAGATCGCTGCAGTCGCTGGCGACGGCGAGCACCTGACCGCCCGGCAGTTCGACCAGATCAACATTGTTGAGCCCCGGGGCCGCCATGAAGCTCTTTTGCGCGCCCTTGAGGTCGTAGACATAAAGCCCGCCCTTCTTGTCGGTGCCGACGACAAGGCTCGCCGCAGGGTTGGCCGGGTTGCGCCAGATTGCCGGATCGTCGGCGGCATCTTCACGCGCGGTGCCAACCGGCGGCGTTTCCGCCCGGGCGACGACGTTTACTGCCGGATCACCTGTGATCGCTGGAATCGTAGCGCAAGCGGCCGCAACCCCCAGCGAAAGGAGGGCAAAGCCGTGAAAGGGTCGGATCATGACGATTGGCAGGCTCCTGATTTTGATCTTGGCCGCTGGCTAGACCGACAGGCGGCGCATTAGGGCACTTCAATGACAATTACAGGAAGGCCAGCGGGGGAGCCGGCTATGCTGCATTTGGAGAGCTAGCGCAGGTCAAGGGGAAGGCCTAGCCGACCGCCAACGAAACGAAGGAGAAACTGCACATGAAACTCGAGGCAGGGATGGCTGTGGTGGTAACCGGCGGAGCGAGCGGGCTCGGCAAAGCAAGCGCGCAGGCCTTTGCCGACGCGGGCCTCAAGGTCGCGATCTTTGACATCAACGATGCAGCGGGCGAGGCTCATGCGGCGGCGATCGGCGGTACGTTCCACCATGTCGACATTATGGACGAGGCAAGCGTCGAAGCAGGCTTTGCCGCCGAACGTGCCGCACATGGACAGGAACGGGTGACGCTGCACTGCGCGATGGCCTCGCGGCGCGGCAAGACGCTCGGGTGGGACAAAGACGCAGGCGCTTACAAGCGCCTTTCAACCGAGGACTATGCGTTCGGCGCCGAAGGCATCCTCGTTGCCAGCTACCGCGTTGCGAGCCTATCGGCGCTGGGCATGGCCAACGCCGAGCCGGTCAACGCGGATGGCGAGCGCGGGTGCATCATCCTCACTGCCAGTGTTGCCGCGCAAGACGGACAGATCGGACAGATCATCTATGGCAGTTGCAAAGCCGGGGTGAACGGCCTCGTCCTGCCGATGGCGCGCGACCTGATGGACCTGGGGATCCGGGTCAATTCAGTGATGCCGGGCATTTTCGCCGCGCCGCTGATGCTCGGGATGAAAGACCGCAACCCGCCGATGTGGGCGCAGCTCAATGCCTCAGTCCCCTTCCCCAAGCGCTTGGGCGAGCCCGAGGAGTTCGCTTCATTGGTGCTGGAAATTGCCCGCAACAGCTACATCAACGGGCATCAGTTCCGGCTTGACGGGGCGATCCGGATGCCGCCGAAATAGCTCGAAGTGCTTGCTGCGTAAGACCAACACCCCTTCTCGCCAACAGCGTCTTATCCGAGGCTAGCTGCACGTTTGCATCTTCACATATTGAAAGATATCTTTACAAAGATAATATCCTATTTTAATTTGCCTCTACATTGCAGTGCAAATATTAATGCAACTTTTTATTCACTGAATAGAATTACGCTGCCAGCTTTTGTCGGTATTGGTTTTTGTGACCGCGATTGAAGACCATTCGTAACAAAAGAAGCCTTTGGCGCCGCATTCAGACGGTAAGATCGCACCGCTCAATCAGAAGCGTTCTTTACGTCAGGTCGTTTTGCTAGCGCCGCTTAGGCGGCCGCTCTCACGTGCACCCTTGCGGCACCCGCCTTCGCGTAGGGGCCAGAGGTCGTTGCGATCGATGCTGCTGCCGCAACCATTGTTGTGAAGGCAACCGACCAGAGCAGGGAGAACGCAGGCGGCAATTTCAATCTGGCTGCACCTAAGGCACCGGGAAAAGGGGGCCGTTCAGACAGCTTCACCTTCTGATCATCTGACCAGGATGGCTTAGAGCGGTTTCCGACCAACCTGACCCACCCTGATCGCGTTCTGAAGTCCGCTGGACAGGAATGGCGCGCGGCAGTGGCTGGTTCAGGGGCTGGTTGCCCCTGCAAGCGGCGTGACGACGCCAGCGGGCTTCAGAACGCGACCCCGCCGGGGCGGGCCGAATTGGGCACAGGGCTACGTTGATCGTCGCTCACGATGCGCTGCATCGCTCACTCCTCTCGCCTTGCCCTGTGCCCAATTCGGCTCCGTCAGGG
>JBJTTE010000080.1:0-14114 GCA_046080005.1 Erythrobacter sp. | reverse complement strand
GAAGGCGCGTCGGATTCGTAGTCCCACATGGTGTAGCCGAGGAACGAGTTCAGGAAGATATTGGGCTGGTGCATGTGGCAATTCATGCACTGCGCGGTCGGGATCGCGCGGGTGAAGACGTGCTGGAGCGGGTGGCCCTTTTCCTTCACTTCGCCCGAAGCCGTATGCAGCGCGCCATCATCCTTGCTGGCGTGCTTGGCGTGATCATCATCATGGCCCGGCTGCTTGACCGCGCCGTGTCCATGTGAGCCATCGCCATGTCCATGTCCGGCCGCATGCTCGACCTTTTGCGCGATGGTCGGATCGACCGTCATCGTCTGACCGTCGCGCCCAAACTGGGCATAGGTCAACGAGTGGCGCGGCTCGCGATCATTGGCGTAGACAACGTGGCAGCTCGCGCAGCCGGAATGGCGATAATCGCCCGGCTGATCGTTGGTGCCCATGAACCAGGTGAAGGGATCATTGAGGCGGGTCTTGTGGATGTTGAGCGCCGGGATCGCGACGCGCAGACCCGTGCCCGGGCCGCGGTTCGATTGCTTCAGGTCCGGCCGCCCGGGCTCTTCTAGGCGCTGGATCGAGCCCGTAGGATTGGGCAGGCCAATCTCAGGGAACTGTGAGTTGATCGTGCGTCCGCCACGCTCGAACACACGGAAGACATCGGCGGGCGGGATGACATGCCAGGTCGGCAGCGGGTACATGCCAGCCAGCACCCCGCGCTTGACTTGGTCCTCGGTCAGCGCCCCGTCCGGTCCAGCACCCGGCGACGTAATCTTTGCAGCATCACCGTCGCGGGTATAGGCCTCGCCCAAGACATAGTTCTTGAAAGGCAGAATGCCGTTATTGTAGCTCGCGCCGCCCCACAGCATCGCGCCTGTCGCCATGATTGAGCGTTCCGCCGCTTCAATCGCCTGGATGTGGCAAGACCCGCAGGCTTCGCGCGCGACGCGGTAGTCGGAAGGGTTGACGAACTTAACGAACTCGGGGGATTCGGTGTTGAGCAGCGCATAGGAGCGCTTGGGGTTCGCCGAGGTCGGGAAGTGCCACGACTTGGGATATTTCGGAAGGACATGGGCTTTGTCGCGCGCTGCGATGTAGTCGGGGTGATCATGCTCAAGTTCGGAATTGCCGCGCACACTGACGTCACCGCCATGGCAATCGGTGCAGCCCAGTCGCACAGCAGGGCTGACGTGCATGGTCGGCGCGTCACTCTTGATGTGACAGGTATTGCAGCCTTCCGACTTGGCCTCCATCTCCGCGACCGATTGCCGTTCGGGTGCGGGCGGCGCGATGACGCGCGAATAATCGCGCTTCACCGGCTTCTCCTTGTCGGACGCCATCGGCGAACCTGCAAAGAACACGACAGCCAGAAACGCTGCCGCGAGCAGCAGCGCAACATGGCGGACGAGGGTCTGGCCCCAGAGGCGATTGGCGGTCAGCATCAGTAGGTGAGCACCACGTTGGCGAGGATGGAGTAGAATTTCTGCTCGCTCCCCCGGTTGTCGAACAGGTCCTGGAACCCGTCGCCCGCGATCAGCGTCGCGGCGGACAGGCGAAAAACGAGGTTCTGGTTGGCTTTGGGCCGCCAGATCGCCGCAGCCGACAAGTCGAAGCCGATCTCGCGCGGGATCGAGCCTTCGTTGCGCAGCGCTTGCAGGGTGGCGGTATTCTCGAACCACAGATGGTTGGCATTCGCTGACAGGCGGAACTGTGGGGTCAGATCAAAGTCCGCCCCGGTGCCCAGCAGCATCAGGCCGGGATTGTTGAAATTGCTCTGCCCCTGCTCCTTCGAGGAACGCAGCGAATTGAGGAGACCATTGCGGCCGTTAACGCTAACCGCGCGGCCACCACCGGCGAAGGGAATGGTTTGGCGAATCCAATAGGATGTGTCCGCGCCCGCGAAGACGGGATTTTCGAAGATTGCGTCAAACCCGCCTTCGGTATTGTCGTAGGGATCGCTATCCCCGCTGGCATAGGCGGCCGAGAGCCGAAAGCGCATCCAGTTGCGATCATAGCTTGCTTCAAGCGCGGCGAACTGGGCGTTGATATCTGCTGGGCGGTCAGTGAAGAAGCTGTTCCGGTCTTCGCCCAGCGCCCAGTAGAAGCTGCCCGTCAGATTAATGCGCCCAAGGCGGCCATCCGCGTTGTAGCCGAGATAGACCACATCATATTCGCGGCCGCGCAGCGTACCAAGCAGGGCCGGACGCACCGGGAAGCCATTGGTGTCGATCTGCACATCGTCAGCCTCGCGGTTCATATTGTAGACCACGGTAACCTGGCTGGTGAGCGCCATGATCAGGAAGTCCTGACGATAGGCGTTGGCAACGAAAACGAAATCGTCACGCGGGCTCCGCAGGATCGCGTTGAGGCCCGAATTGGTATCCTTTTCCAGCCGCCAGAACGCACCCAGATTAAACTGGAAACGGTTATTGTCGCGCGAGCCGAACAGGCGGACGCCCAGTTGCTGGTCGTTGAATAGGAACCCGCGAAAATCCGATTGGAAAGGCTGGATCCCCGCGCGGATCGAGATGAAATCGAACCGGTCATTGTCGAACTGGCTGAAGTGGTAATCGACGAAGGCTTCCTGCACTCCGAGGAACTGATCGAGTCGGTGGCTGGGCTTGGACGGCTCGACAAACAGCACCCGCCGCTCGGGCACATCGACATAGTTGACGTTATAGGCCAGCGTGAGGCGGTATTCGATCGCCGGCGGCTTGAAGGTGGTCGAGCCCTTTAAGAGCGCGAAACCGGCGATAAAGGTCTGCGAGAAGACCTGTGAGAAGTCATTGCCGAACACGTCATTGCGGTCCGGGTCTTCGGTGGTCTGCACGCCCACTGGAATCGGAAAGGTGCGCGGCTCATAGACGGAGTCGCTGATCAGGTTGGCGACAAAGAACCAGTCGTCCCCCTTGATCGGCAACCACGGCACCTTGGCACGGTTGATCGGCCGATCGCCTTTGTAAGTGTTCTGGTGGTAGGGATCGAACAGGTTTTCCTTCACCAGACCAAGGGTTTGGATCAGCCGCCAACGATCAGGGATCGGCAATTGATCCGTAGGGAATGCCTCTGGCGGCGGGGCGCGGATCGCGCCTTCATTGCGCTGCTCGATCGGCTCGGGCAGCGGCGCGGTGTAGCCGGGACGCTCGCGACCATCGATGATCTCGGGATTAACCGGCGGGCTATCCTGCTCCCAATCCAGTGCTGGTGCTTGCTCGGCTGGCGGTTCGCTCGAGGGTGCTGCTTCACCCTCGGCCCCTTCGGGCGGAGCAGCCTGAAGCAACAGCAGCGAAGCGAGCAACGGGCCCATGACTAAAGCCCCTCGCAGACGTTTTGCATCGGCGTATCGACAAAGGGCGCAAACGGGCAGCCCACATAGCGAAGCCGTACTTGGCGGCTGCCGACCTGTACCACAATACGGTCCGCACGCATCGCAGCTGGCGCGTTGCCCAGACCGCCACCGGCCCGAACACTACCGTTGTTGACGCCTAGGAAGCTGATCATGTCATCCTGATCGATGCCGTCCCCTGATACACCGATTGCGCCCACCACCGTATTGCCCCGGTAGATCGGCACCGAGCCGGGGAAGATCTGGATACCGTTCGCAAGCCGGGGAGTGCCGCCAGCCACCCCCGGCAAGGTCGTGCATGCGCGCGGCGTATCTGTCCCGCTCGCGCCAGTGACAAAGCCGAGATGTTGAGCCAGATTTCCGACCACCAAAGCGCTCTGAAGCCCGGTTGAGAACGGGCTGAATTTCTGGATTGGGCGGGACAACGGCCCGTTGGGCTGCCCGACTTCGCCATCGGGGAAGTAAGGCCGGGCAAGATTGCCGACGGAACGATTGGCAATCCCGAAACTGCCCCCCAACGCGTTGGGATCACCCAGGAACGTGCGTGTGCGGGCGACAAACTGCGGCACTTCTCCGCTCGCTGCTGCAAGCTCTGCGGCAGCAAAGCGCCCTGAGAAGAAATTGGCCGTCCGTGCCTTCTGCAAGCTCACGTCAATCCCGAAGATCGGTGCATCGGGCGAGCGAACCAAGCCGAGGACCGCGCCGCGTGTATCCACCAGGCTAATGGTCACCTGCGCGCGGCTATCGAGTGGCTGGCGGATCTGCGCCCGCGCGCGGCTCATGATGGTGAAAGCTTCTTCGAGGATCGCGCGGGCTTCGGCTGCAGTGAGCGGTTGCGCCACATCGCCCGCTTCGGTTGCTGCGCGCAGGGGATAGCGGTTCACACCTGAGCCATTGGTGAGCACGAAGGCGTCGCGGTTGGCAAACTCGGCTGAAGTGGAAGCGCGCACACCCGAAGCTTCGGTGCCGTATGTCGCACCCGCCAGCACGCTCGTGCCTGGGTAGTACCCAGCGACAGGCACCAGCGTTCCGGCGGTCGAAGCAAAGTTCGCCCCTGCCACGTTGCTAAGCTGCGGGTACTCCACGTCAGTATAGCGCAAGCTGGTACCATCAGCAGTAATGCGATCGGCACGTATGCTCACCGGTGCCTCAAAGCCCACCGTTCCCGCCAGCGCAATCGCCTCGTCTACATCGGCATCGCGATCAAGGACATTGGGGTCAAATCCATAACCACCATCGGCGATCACGCCAATGCCACCCACCATCACGCCATTCTGATAAAGCGGAAAGCCCCCGGCATCAGCGGCCAAGCCCAGCGGCGAGCGTTTTGGACCAATCAGGCCGTCACTCGCGCGAGCTGAGAGATCGCTACACGGCAATTGGCTGAACTGCACCCCGAACAGCGGGCCGCTCTCGAGACCCACAGCAGTCGGCGCGGGCGGAAAATGCTGCTGGACAATGAAGCTCGCCGTGCGGCTCGAGAAGGCATTGCCACCACTCGACAGATAGGCCCCGGTAATGGCCTTGGCGATCGCCGCCCCGGCGCTCGGAATAGTCAGCCCCTGCGCGTCATTATTCGTGCCATCCGCCGCCGAGGGGATACGCGCAGTTGGCGCAGCTCCCGGCATAGCGAAAACCGCAAGCACATTGCCGACCCGGTCCGTAACTGCAATGGTCGCCGCGGCGCCGCGCGCGCGCGCTTCGGCTGCAGCTTGCGCGATGATGGTGCCAACCTCGGCACTGGAAAGGCTTTCGGCTGCGGGCACCGAAAACACCTGCCCGGAGGGCGGCGGTATCGGCGTCGGGGTCGGCGCGGGAGCACCGGTCGCGCCCCCATTGGTCGACGGCCCTCCACCGCCACACGAGGCAAGCACCAGCGCGCCCGCCGTGAGCCAGAACGTTGTGAGCCCCCCGCGCATCGCTATTGCAGCCTGCCGATCGCACCTGCTGCCGACTTGAGCGCACCGCGGAAGTCGGCTGGGCGGTAGCCGTTGGGTTCCTCGACCGCCTTGTACGCGCGGGCGATGTCCCCGCGGATGCCAGCTGCAGCGCCTTGGGTGACGCGCCCGTCCTTGACCAACGCATTGAGCAACGTATCAACCGCCATCACCGCCTGCACCGATCCGGCGTAATCGGTAAAGCGAGGGGTTGTCGCCTCACCTGCGATGATCGCGATCACGCGGAAGGAATCACCATTGCTGTAGCCCCGGTCCGACAGCGCATCCGAGAGTGCACCAGCGCGGGAAGCCAGCGCCTGCGCGGCGGCGCGAGCTTCGGCAGGACCAGTGCCCATCGCCTTGTGGAAGTTACGGCTGGCACTCTGGAAGGCACTAGCTTCACCCGGAACCAGCGCGCCTGCCACCGCCTGCAGCATAATGATGTTCTCATCATTGAAGGGCGGGTTACCGAAAGGCTGCGGGCGACCGGGATTGCTCTCAAAGGTCAGCTTGTGCTGCGGGCCATCGGTGATCGTGCGATGGCACGAGTGGCAATCGTAGAAATAGAACTGCGGAAAAGCGCCCTCATAGGCGAATTTGGGCTGAGCAAAGAGGCTGGTCGCACGGCGCACCGCCTCGGCCTGACCCACCGCCCAGAACCGCACCGAATTGGGCGAGCCCTTGCGCTGCGCATAATCGCCATCAATGTTGTGATGCTGCTGAAGTGCGCTGAACAGGTCGAGCTCGAAGGAAACGCGCGGGTGGCCGGCGGCCATCATCGCATGCGTGACGAATTGTCCGGGCTTGGACGAGCCGTAGTGGCAATCAAGGCACACGTTCGCGCGCGCCTTGGGATTGTCCAGCGGGGTTAGGCCAGCGGCAACATTCGAGGCATGGCTGGAAGTGAGCGCATAGTGCTCCGCGAGCCATGTCCCTTCTGAGGGACCGTGGCAGCTCTCACATCCGACCCCATCAGTCACCGTAAATTTGGCGCCGCGCTGCCCGGCAGGCGCATTGGTCGAATGACAGCCGAGACAAGACGGGGCGGAGGTGGCACTGCCAAGACCAAGGCTTGCGGCGATCTGCTGCCCCCGGCGGCCGGCGAGCACAGCATAAGCGCGACTATGCGCGCCCGAGGATGATGACGGCTCCTGCCAGGTCGCGATTTCGTCTTGGCGAACCACTGCGCCATTGCCCTCAGCGCGGCCGTGGCAGGTCGACCCCGCGCAACTGGCCACGCCGGCAACGGTCCCGTTGCCGATGGCACCTGATGCTGGATAAAGAGCAGCCAGCGCGAGCACCGCAGCCGCGCGCACAAGCCCACGACTTTGCACCAGCCCCGCGATCTTGTCCGCCCAATCTCGCTTCATCTCATCCCCCCCGAGATGCACATCCTCCAAGAGATGCTAACCTGACAAAACCTCATACAAACCTATGCATCCTGCCACCGCGCCGACACGCGATCCTTGTGATGCCTCGACAGGATTAACCCCAAGCTTGCCGATTCCCGTCAGAACGATCCGTACTCCTTCTCCCAAGCTTGCGGTCAGGATGCAACAGGCAATCGCAGTTTTCTGCCGTATTTCAATCAGCCGCCTGCGGATTCTGCCGAAGCCTCAAGGCTTGTGGCAAGAGCATCAAGCTGGACGGTGCAGCCCTTGGCAATCAGCGCCTCGGCCAAACTATCGGGTGCGGCATAGTCCCCGGACAGCAAAGCGAAGTTGATGCTAGCCGTGGTTGACCCATCTGGCGCCGCAATCATGTATTCGCCGCCTTCGCTCACCGCCAGGCGTGCAGGATCAAGTGCCGCCACGGTCACCGTGTCATCGAAGGTAACCTCCGCATTGGCTGCAGTGGCGCCTTCAGTGATCTTGTAGGTGCTGGTGCCTTCGGTTCCCGGCCGCCAAAGCCGCACGGTCGCAAGGTCATGCAGGCAAATCGTGCCCGAGCGTGTCACATCGACATACCAGAGGCTGGGGTTTGACGGGTTGCCATCATTAGTACCACGGACGGCCCCTGTGCGCACGCGAGTCGCGGCGCGCTGCCTCGTCAGTGACGCAAACCGGTCCGCAGCGACCTGCGGGCGGTCGCCAACCCGAAAGGTGCCTGCGCCCTTGATCACGCGCGTTCCGTCAGCGCCGAGGACAGTGATGATGTCACCCGCCTTGAGCGTGATCGACGCACTATCATCAAGTTTGGTCCCCACCGGGTATCGCGTCGCCGACGGTCCGGTTGCTTTGACCACTACGCCCGCTTGCGCTGCAAGGGGCAATGCGAGCGCCGCACCCGCTAAAGCGAGTGCACCAAAACGCGATTTCAATTTACCCGAGAACATAAGTTCCTCCCTCGTCGGTATCCCTAATGCGTTGTGCAAGATTACGTAGAGCTGAATCATTTGGATGACGAGCCGCGACAGATTCTGCAATTTGCAGAGCTGCGGCGCGACTCTCAGCGTTGCCCTGCACCGCCAACGTACTCGCCTCGGCAAGCGCGGAGCGGTCTTCTGGGGGAAATTCAGGCACGGGTTCAAACAGATCGACCGGGCGCGCCCGGCCACGAAGCTGGACCCGCCCCATTTGTCGCCACCAACCGAGCCCTGACGCCTCGGCGAATTCACGGCTCGCCATAACGCTCGAATCAAGCGGCTTATTGGCGGATTCGAGGCGCGCGGCGGTATTCATCGAATCCCCTAGCGCCGTGTATTGGATCCGGGTTGCCCCGCCGAAATTGCCAATCACCGCCTCGCCAAAGTGGAGACCCACGCGGGTCTTGCCGATCTTG
Organism: Erythrobacter sp.; assembly: GCA_046080005.1. Lineage (GTDB taxonomy): Bacteria > Pseudomonadota > Alphaproteobacteria > Sphingomonadales > Sphingomonadaceae > Erythrobacter. The sequence continues at coordinate 6,053 of JBJTTE010000080.1, read as the reverse complement.
GGCAAGTCAGGGTCCATTGCTGCCACTTCGCGGCGAAAGGCTTCACCCGCCTCCCAGATGGCATAGCCGGCGCGGGCAGCGCGCTCACCATCATCGGGCCGACTGAGCGGCGCACCCCAGAAGGCCACCACAGCATCGCCAACGAATTTGTCGATCACGCCCCCATGATCAAGCACCACCTGACTGAGCATGTCGAGATAACGGTTAAGCAGCTTCGCCACCATTTCCGGCGCGATCGCATGGCTCATCTTGGTGAAGCCTTCGAGATCGCTGAACAGTACGAAGATTTCCCGCTTCTCGCCGCCGAGCGATAGCAATTCGGGCTTGTCGATAATCGCTTGGGCAATGTCGCGCGGGATGTATTTGCCGAGCGCGCCGGTAGCAAAATTGCGCTGGACCGCACCCGAAGCGCGCGCTGCCGCCGTCACGCCGGTGAAGGCCATGATCCAGCCAATAATCCAGCCAAAGGCAGGTAAGCCGTAAGTGTCGACGTTACGGATCTGCAACAGGATGGGGCTGCCGATAAAGACAAGCAGCAACACGATAACCAAGGGCGCAAGTCGCCGCGCAGGCCATTCGAGCAGAGCCATGAGCGCAGCCGTCAGCACCACGAGCACGGCCATCGCCCAAAGCACCCACACCGGGATCGGAGCCAAAGCCCGGTCATCGAGCATCTGCGAGATCATCTCGGCGTGGACCGCAATCCCAGCGGGAACCACGCCATCGATCGAGGTAAAGCTCGTCTCGACCCGGTCGTAATCAACAATATCGCCGCCGATCAGAATATATTTGCCCCCATATTGCTCCTTGAGAAACGGCAATAGCTCGGGGTCAAGATTAACGAACAGATCGATCTGGGCCGGAGGAAAAAGCGGGGTATCGGTGAATTTGGCACGCCGATAATCGATTCCGCCTTCATACCCCTCGAAGGCGACCGGCGGGTCACCCGATGCTGCAAGCATGCTGCGTCCGAGAAGCGGCGGGATACCCTTTTGGATATCGGGCCAAACCCGCGTTGCTCCGAAGGTATTGTCGAGCCGGATACTGGCCGGGTGGGCCTTGCTCCCTTTGAGCCGGCCCAAAAAGGCTTCGAGGTATTGTTGCTGTTCCCATCCGATATCGTCAGGGTTGGTCGCTGTTGCGGCATAGGCAACGCTAACCGGTGTGTTCATGCCGCGCAGCGCAGCGATCAGTTCGTCGTCCTCGTCTTGCGGCTGATCGAACAGGATGTCGATGCCAATCGCTTTGGGCTCGAGCTGATCGAGGTTGCGCAGCGCCTTGGCGAGCAAGCCGCGGTCAAGTGGCGAACGCTTGCGCGCGGCGATCAGGGTCTGATCGGTATAGACCACCAGCACCACCCGCTTGTCTTCATCAACAAGATCGGCGGAATAATAGGCCCGCATGTCATAAAATGCGCGTTCGGCCTCGCTCGTCAGCGGCGTGGGCTCCTTGCCATCGGGCAGCACCCAGCTGAACCGGGCGATGAACAATGCAGCGAGCACCATTAACACGGTGCCTGTAAGCTGGATCGTGCCCGCCTCGCGGACATTGCGCCAGCCGCGCACGACCCAGCCGAAGGGCGAGGCAAACCGGGCTTTGGATTGATTCAAGCGAGTCTCTCCTGCCGCAGCCAGTTATTGAATCACAGGAACTGTGCCGTCACCAACGACGGCAAAGGCCGACCAGTAGAACGGATGCGAGGTTTCCAGTTGGTTCATCAGACCGATCTGCGCCACATTCAGTGCTCCCGCGGTCTCTTGGCCAGTTTCTGCGAAAAGGCCAGAGATGAGCTTGCCTGTCGCGCCAAAGTCATCCGGAACCGGCCAGTGGCTCGCCAGGACCGTGCGTCCGCCTGCGCCCACAAAGGCACGGACCAGGCCATCGAGTGCGAAATCGCCGCCACTGGTAACACCCGCCTCGCGCGTGGCGCCGACCGTCGCTCCACCTGCAGTGTCACACGCCGAGAGGATCACCAAGTCAGCATCAATACGCAAGCTAAAGATATCGCCAAAGGTCAGCAGCCCGTCTGAATCAGCCGTCGTATCAAAACTGGTCAACAATGCCGGGCGCGGTGGGCATCCGGGTTGCGGTGCAGTCACCAGCCCATGGGTCGCAAAGTGGAGAATCCGATACTCGGTGAGATCCGTAAGCCCCAAAATAGCGGTATCCGTGAATTCGTTGCGGGTAAGCACCCGCGATGCACCGCCCAAGCGCCCCGCAGCTTCGCGCAGTTCATCACCCTTGATCGGGTTAGCCCAGATATTGGGTGACCACTGACACTTGTCACCGGCCTCAAGCGCCGCACGGGTCCGCGCCGCGCCAGGAGAAGCTACGCCAATCGGTGTGTTTTCCCCCAGACCAAGATAGGCGCGCTTGGCTTCCGAAGGCCGCGCGCGGCGCACTTCACGAAACGCGGAGGCAGCCACCGAAGTGCTGATCTTTGCGGTCCGTCCGAGCCAGGCAGTGCCGCGGAAATCATATTCGTCCGGATCCTTCTGCTTCATGCGCTCCTGATAGGCAGCCACGCTGGCATCGTCGGTAACGAGCAGATTGATTGGCAGCTTGAGCAGTGCGCCGTCCGGTTCGAAGATCAGGTGACGCACCTTCGGCAGCGCATCAGCCACTGGACCGAACAGGCGGACATATAGTTCACGAGAGCGAACAATATCAAAGGGGTAGGTCAGAACCTGACCGTCTTCGATCACGGCGATGCTGTCGCGGATCTTGCTGACAAGCGTGTCGAGCTGTTTGGGGGTGGCATCAGCCCGCCATGCCAGCGCGGTATCTCGAGTGGCGTAGATGACGTAGGCATCGGTATCTAGCGTGACGAGCTTCACATAGGCCTCGTCCGGGTTGAGGATAGCCTGCAGGTCGACAAGAGTAATCGCGCTCTCCGAAACCGCACGGTAGCGGGGATAGGCAGCAAGGCGGCCGAGCACTTCGGCCTGCTGTTCCTGCAGCTGCGTCAGCTGCGCGCGGCGATCAGCAATTTGCGCGGCGATACGCGGATCTTCAGAAGCCGCACTTTCCAGATCGATCACCGAGAGCCTGACCTGCTCGATGGCACGCCCGAGGTTGGTAGCGCTGCGAAACAGTTGGGCCGCTTCATCCGACCCTTCGGACAACTCACGGGCAAGCGCGGCCTGAGTCTGGGCCAAGCCAGGGCGCTGGAGAAGCTGACTTGCTGCGAAAAGATCGGCTGCAGCAGCGCTGTCTTTCTGCCCATCGTCGGTCAACAGCGAGAAAAACGGCCGCATTACCGCGCGCAGCGAGGGCAAAGGACGCCCCTGAGAATCAGCGACAACGGCACGGTAGATGGCCAGCGCTTCGTCGCGCCTCCCGGTCCTGGAATAGAGACCAGCGAGCTGCGCGCGCGCGCTGCCGAGCGCGGGCGATCCCGGATAGACGATCTCAATCAGGCTGATCGCTGATTTATGGAAGCGCTCCGCGTCGGCTGCTTGGCCCAAACGCTCGGCGGTCTCTGCCAGTTCGGCAAGAACCTGCGCCCGCAGCCAGGCGATCGAGACGACCCGCCCGCCTCTCACCGAGCCTAGAGTCGCTTCGGCCTCGGCCAGCAGCGCTGTTGCCTCGTTGGGCCTTCCGACCAGACGAACTGCCGTGGCCTTGAGGTAAGCGTTTTGCCCATCGAGCAGAGTGGCGCGCTCAATTGGCGTGAGCGTTGTTGTGTAACTGCTGGTAATGCGCTCGTTTTCACTGGCCAGCTGGCTTGCCAAAGCGCCGTTGAGCCGGAACTGGCGCAGGTCGTCAGCATCGTTAAAGTTGGCGATCATGGGTCTGCCAAGGATTGCCAGTGCCGCTTCAGGCTTGCGCTGGTTGAGTGCATCCATCGCTTCGTAGTTGCGCAGGATCCGCGCGAGCACCGGGTTGGCCTCCGCCACAGACCGCGCAACGTTGAACCGCCGGCGCGCATCGGCGAAGTTACCGAGGTTGGATTGCTGCAGCGCCGTGTTGAATTGCGCTTCGGCACCGTCCGCCCCCACCAAGGCCGCTGCGGACACCGCGAAAAACTCAGCTGCTTCAGCAAAGTTTCCGGCATTGCTGCGCCGATAGGCCTCAGACATAGCCTGGTCTGCCGCGATTGATTCGGCTTGCTGGCGCGCAAAAGCGAGTTCGTCAGTCGCGCTGGTCAGCGGAATATCGACCGCGCCGGAGACAACCGCATCAGTCGCCAAAGAGGCAAGACCCAGTTCTAGCGCTTTGCTGTAAGCAGGAAGGCCAGCAGCCGCATAGGTCCGGCCTGAACGGTTGCCGATCAGGACATCTGTGGACAGCACGCTGCCCTCGCCTTTGCAAGCGAGACGCGCAACCGAAGCAAGCCCTGGCACCGCAACCGACTGGACCGCCGTATCCTCCGAGCACGCAGCACTCTCGCCAACAAAGCGAGCCGCCGCCGGGCCTGCTGCTGCGCTCTCCTTCACAACCCAAAGGCTGCCTACGGGAGCCGCGGCGTCGCGGCAGATCACCGAATAGCGTCGGTCAAACAGTCCGGCGCCCGGCTCGGGCGGAACGATCAGCGCCTCGCAGAGCCCGCTCGAACCTATCGGGAAGGTGTCACGCAGGGCGACACTCGCCGCCTGCTGGGCTCTGACAACACCCGGGGCCGCGACGAACATGGTGCCGCAAGCGATTGCGATTGCGGTGGCCATGGCAGCACGGGTAATCTTGCGGCTCTCGGTCATGTCACTGCTCTCCGCGGTTAGGCGTGTTGCCGTTTTCGCCCGTATAGGTCGAGCTATCGCCGCCCGTCGCAACCGGATCATCGAGCAGCGGGTTGGTCGAGATCAGCGCGGCACCATCCTTGGTGGGGAAGTCCATCCCGAAGACTGCTTCGGCATCCGCCGTGGTCAGCGCTTCCTCGGCGTCAGGCGCGTCGGCTTCTTCATGCTCGTCTTCGACAACTGCAATCAGGGTCGGGTTGGTGAGGGCGGGCGGGGCGGGTGAGACGTCAACCGGGGTCTGCGAAGGATTGATCGTAAGCTGACCATTGACGAAGCTGATGGTGTAATTGCCGCCCGCACCCAGCGTCCCTTGCTGGATCGGGAAACTGCCAATCGCCTCGCCGGGCAGACGGGCCAAGACCCCCGAAAGCTGATCACCATTGACCAGACCATCCCCCGAAATGGTGAAGGTCAGCGCCGGATCGGACTGCCCGAAGAGTTTGGACAGCGTGTCCGCCGTCACTGTGATCGGACGCGGGGTGATGGTCAGTTGGCCATTGACAAAGCTGACGTCGTAATTGGCGCCCGCACCCAGCGTCCCCTGCGTGATCGCAACACTGCCCACCCCGGTGGTCGCATTCGCCGCTGTCGCCAGCGCACCGGTGACCTGATCGCCATTGACGAGCCCGGCTCCGCCGACCGCGAAGGTCAGCGCCGGGTTGGCATTGCCATAGACCCGCGAGAGATTGTTGGCCGTAAGCGTGATCGGACGCGGCGTGATGGTTAGCGATCCTTCAACGAAAGTGATCGCATAGTTGGGATTCCCCAGCGTTCCCTGCGTGATCGCAACACTGCCGACCCCGGTGGTCGCGTTGGCTGCGGTTGCTAATGCCCCACTGAGGCTGTCGCCGTTCACGAGCCCTCCACCCCCGCCAGAGCCGCCCCCGACGCTGACAGGGCTGCCCCCGGGGCTGCTGCGCCAGCAACCTCAAAAGCGAGTGTCGGGTTGGCATTGCTGTCGGCGATCAAGAAATCGTTAGCCGTTACAATGGTTGGAACCTGTGTGATTGTCAGCGCACCATTGATGAAGCTGACTTCGGAATTGGCACCTTCTCCCAGCGTGCCTCGCGTAATTGCGGCATTGCCGAACCTGCTCGTTGCGCTGGCCGTGAACGAGATGGGACGCGGCGTGATCGTAAGTTGGCCGTCCACGAAGCTGACCGTGTAGTTCGCATTGCCCAGCGTCCCCTGCGTGATCGGGACATTGGCAACCCTGGTGGTTGCATTGGCTAACGTCGGAATTGTATCGTTCACACTGTCAGTCGTTATGGTCCCTCCCACTGCGCTGACCGGAAAGGTCAGCGCCGGGTTGGC
>JBJTTE010000079.1:0-3767 GCA_046080005.1 Erythrobacter sp. | reverse complement strand
GATGGTCTCGATCCGGTTGGTATCGGGCCAATCGGCAGGGTTGTGGATGTCGATCGTCTTTGCATCCTCGTTCTTCGAATGGCCAAGATGGCTGCGGTACACCACCGAGGGTGCGGTGGTGATGAGATCGAGATCATATTCGCGGCTGAGGCGCTCCTGAATGATTTCGAGGTGCAAGAGGCCGAGGAAACCGCAGCGAAAGCCGAAGCCGAGCGCGGCGCTGCTCTCCATCTCGTAGGAGAAGCTCGCATCATTGAGGCGCAGCTTGGCGATGCTCTCGCGCAGCTTTTCAAAGTCCGCCGCGTCGACCGGGAAGAGGCCGCAGAACACCACCGGCTGGACTTCCTTGTAGCCCGCAAGCGCCTCGCTCGCCCCGCCCTTGACCGTGGTGATGGTGTCACCGACGCGGGCCTGCTCGACCTCCTTGATCTGCGCGGTGATGAAGCCGATTTCGCCCGGGCCGAGCTCGGACAGGTCGGCGCGCTTGGGGGTGAAGCAGCCGACGCGGTCGACGAGGTGCTGGGTGCCGCCCTGCATGAACTTGATGTTGAGCCCCTTGGTGAGCTTGCCGTCGATCACGCGCACAAGGATGACGACGCCGAGGTAGGGATCGTACCAGCTGTCGACGAGGCTGGCCTTGAGCGGCGCGTCGGCGGTGCCCTGGGGCGGCGGGATGCGGGCGACGACGGCTTCAAGCACTTCCTCGATCCCGATGCCGGACTTGGCGGAGGCGAGCACGGCGTTGGAGGCATCGAGGCCGATAATGTCCTCGATCTCGGCCTTAACCTTGTCGGGCTCGGCTGCGGGAAGGTCGATCTTGTTGATGACGGGGACGATCTCGTGATCGTGCTCGATCGATTGGTAGACATTGGCGAGGGTCTGGGCTTCGACGCCTTGCGCGGCATCGACCACCAGCAGCGCGCCCTCGCACGCGGCGAGGCTGCGCGAGACTTCATAGGCGAAGTCGACATGGCCGGGGGTGTCCATCAGGTTGAGCTGATAGGTCTGGCCCGATTTGGCGGTGTAGTTGAGGCGCACGGTCTGCGCCTTGATGGTGATCCCGCGCTCCTTCTCAATGTCCATATTATCAAGGACTTGTGCAGACATCTCGCGCTCCGACAGCCCGCCGGTGAACTGGATCAGGCGGTCAGCGAGGGTCGACTTGCCATGGTCGATATGAGCGATGATGCTGAAGTTGCGGATCTTGGAAAGGTCAGTCATTGCTCGCCGCGATTAGCGTTGCAGCGCAGCAATGTCATGCGCCAAAAACGCAACTGGCTGAGGGGCCTAAATCAGACCGGATCGCGTCGCCGCGCCGCTGAATAGCTGAATTTTGGCTCCCCCCCGCCCTGCTCGATCCCGCGCAACTGACCCGGAGCAAGCGGCGCAAGCGGGGATCCGGCTGCGGCCAAGGCATAGGGCGAGACGCGGTTGCGGGTGCATAGCCCGCCCGAACCATCCTCGATCAGCGACTGTTCGAACTCCAGCCCCTGGATATCGCCGTCAGACCGCGAGACAGTCGCGACCGCGAGCTGTCCGCCACCCAGGTCAACCACAAACTGCGTGCCCTCGGGCACATCGGCCAGCCCCTGGATCAACGCGCCCGACTTGGAGAGGTTGCGCATGGTAACGTCGTAGGCAAAATCATCGTGGATCACCTGTACCTTGCGGAACACGGTTCGCCGCCGGTCTCGCTTGGTGCGTTCGGCGACCGGATCGATATTCCAAGCGCCGCCCGCCATCTGGGAGTCGATGGTCTCCGCATCGACCGGTTCGCTGAAGATCGGGCCTTGAACATAGCGCACTCCGCATTCCTTCAACGATCCGAGCAGACCCGCGGTCTCGATCCCACCCGCAATCGTGTCCATTTGCAACGCCCAGGCCAGTGCAACGATAGCGCGGACCAGCCCCTGTTCGCGGCTGTCTTGTCGCGCGGCCTCGGCAACCAGGCGCTGGTCGATCTTGATGGCACCGAAGGGCGCACGGCGGAGATAGGCGAGCGAGGAAAAGCCGCTGCCGAACTCGTCAAGCGTACACCGCACCCCAAGCTTGAACAGCGCAGCAAGCGTGCGGTCGACAATGCTGGTATCGCCAAAGAACACGGCCTCGCTGATTTCCAGCCCCAAGCGCCGGGGTGCAACCCCGGCGCCAGCAAGCGCCTCGCCGACAAAGTCGACGAAATCATCAGCCAGAAACAGCGCAACCGGAATATTGACCGCAATCCTGATGCTCTCGGGCCAGCTAACCGCGCGGCGGCAGGCTGCCGCGATGGCCCACCGTCCGATATCGCCGATCAGAGCCGAGTCCTCGACTATCTGAGTGAACTCTTCCTCATCGATGACACCGCGGTCGGGATGGTTCCAGCAGACGTGCGCTTCGAGCGAGCTGACAGCACCTCCACCCGCTTCGACAATCGGCTCGAAGCGCAGGAACACCTGCTCCTCGCGCAATGCCAGGGCGAGATCCTGATCCAGCCGACGGCGGAACATCGTCTCGCTCTCCAACTCGCCCGAAAAGAACCGGTATTGCGCCCGCCCCCCATTCTTGGCGGCATAAAGCGCAACATCGGCCGCGCGAACAATCTGCTCGAAGGAGAGCCCGTCGTGCGGGGCAATCGCAATGCCGACCGAAGCACCGATGACGCAGCGCCCATCCTCAAAGCTGTAGGGCTGGCTCAGCATCGTGATGATCTTCATCGCCAGATCACCGAGCACCCCGCGATCGTCGATATCGGGAAGCATCACCTGGAACTCATCGCCGCCCAACCTTCCGATTTCGCAATCACGGTCGATGGCGCGGGTCAGACGGGCTGCGACCTGCTTCAACAGCTCGTCGCCGGCCGCATGACCAAGGGTGTCGTTGACATGCTTGAAGCGATCAAGATCGATCATCAGCACCGCACAGCTGCGCCGCGCAGCCTTGAAAGCGGTGAGCGTCGTCTCGATCCGATGCGCCATGCGGTGCCGGTTGCTGAGGCCGGTCAACGAATCGAAACGGGCCAAATGGGCCGTTTCTTCCTCGCGCTGATAGTCGGCAGTAATGTCGGTGCTGGTGCCGCGAAAGCCGAGAAATTGACCCTCGCTGTCGGTCACCGGCTGGCCCGATAGTCGCAGCACCACGCCTTGGTGACCCTTCGCGGCGCACACCGCCATCCCCGCAAAGCCCTTTTGCGCCCGCAGCATGAGCGCCAGCGACTTGCCGCGATCGTCACGATCGGCTGTCATGAAGATTGTCGACAAAGGTTGGCCGATCAGATCGGTAAGCGGGACATCAAGCCGCATCGCGATCGCGCCCGACAAGTAGGTCACCTCGCCGCTTGCATCGCTCGCCCAGAACCAGCCTAGCCCCGATCGCTCAAGCTCGTCGAGCATAGCCAGCCGCTCACCGTCGGACATAACCGACGCAGCATCAACTGGCACGTCACGCTCAGCGAGATCACTACGGGATGACAAGACACCGTTCAGGGACACCTTGCAGACAATCCTCCAGACCTCGCGCGCTGCATTCAGAGATGCTGCTTCGCTTGGTCACCGACTAGTTTGTTGGGAAAGTGTAAACTGTGCTGGTAACTTTTTCACTAAGAGGCCGTTTCGAAAGGGGTTGAGCGGCTGAGGTTGCTGTGATTTTGGGGGTTTTGCAGACAACCCGGAGATTATGATGTGGACCCCGGCCACCCGCGCGCAGCATACGCGGGTTTCGAAGCGTTACCAGACGGATTTGAGCGATGCCGAGTGGTCGCTGATCGCGGCATTCCTGCCCCAAGCGCG
>JBJTTE010000078.1:0-5296 GCA_046080005.1 Erythrobacter sp. | reverse complement strand
ATCATGGCCTTGGCAAGATAACGAAGGACAGTCAGCACCATGGGCCGCCTCTAGCGCAGGGTGCGGGGCGAGGGAAGTGGCGGCACCGAGGCGCGGTGGTTGATGGCGCGTGTTCCCGAAATGTTTCACGTGAAACATTGGCGCAGGAGAAGCGGCAACGGGGCCGCCAGCAGCCCGCGACGGGGCGATTTGTTGGATTGTGCGGGGCTGAGGCGCTGCGCCCGCGCGTGGCGAGCGAGCCGAAAGATTGCTTTTCTATGAAACAGTTATGCTTGCAAATCCTACCGCAGGAGGGCTTTTGATCGAGCCGCAAGGGCAGGGGTAGGGAGAACCCGCCGCGCCATGCCTCCAACCGCGTTCTGGCCCCGCGCAAACCCGCGCAAGCAGGGGTCTAACAGGGGTCTGGCGCCATCTGGAGAGCCGCTAAACCGCGCAAGGCCCCCACCAAAACCGACCAACAAAACATCCTCCCCTTGCGGTCAGTCCACTTGCTGCACCCCTGTGGTCCCCCCGTGTCGGTCGCTTCCGGGTCGTGTAACCTTCTGCGCCGCCACCGCGAACTCCCGGCACTGCTGTTCCGTTTTCAAGGGAGGAAACCCATGATGCCACATCGCAAGGCCGCATATCTGCTCGCCATCGCCGCTTTCGGTGCAGCGCTATCAGCGCCGCTGGCGGTCGCCCATGCCCAGCAAGACACGATGATGAAAGCCAAGGCGTCGGTGCAGCCCTTCACGCTTGCCGCTCTCAAGGCCGCGCAAAGCGCGGGCAAGACTATCCTGGTCCACGCCCATGCCGACTGGTGCCCAACCTGCCGCGCGCAGGTCCCGGCGATTGATGCAATCGCCGCCGACCCGGCCAATGCCGGCGTGGTGATCTTCCGCCTCGACTTTGATCAGCAGAAGGCCGAGCGGCGCGCGCTCAATATCACCGGTCAATCGACGATCATCGCCTATCGCGGCATGACCGAAACCGGCCGCGTGCAGGGCGACACCAAGCAAGCCGCGATCGCCAAGCTCGTCTCGGCGGCAAGGAGCTGAGTTTGCGCCCGCTGCCGCATCCGGGCTGCACTGTTGCCGAGGGCCGACCGCGATGGACCTCGTAACCGTCGGGGCTGCCTTTCTCGCGGGGCTCCTCACCTTCCTCAACCCCTGCGTGCTGCCGGTGCTGCCCCTCGTCTTTGGCGCATCGGCGGCCGAGCATCGGCTCGGTCCGGTGGCGCTGGCGGCGGGGCTGGCCCTGTCGTTCACCGCGATTGGCCTGTTTGTGGCGGTGATCGGCTTTTCCATCGGCCTTGATACGGATGTGTTTCGCACCGCCTCGGCGATCATGCTGGTGGCGATGGGCGGGGTGCTGGTTTTCCCGGCGGCGCAATATCGCATGCAAGCCGTGCTGGCCCCGGTCGGCCAATGGGCGGCGCAGCGCACGCACAGCGCCCGCTCGCCCGGGCTTGGCAGTCAGCTTGCCTTGGGCGCGTTGCTGGGCGCGGTGTGGAGCCCATGCACCGGGCCAACGCTGGGCGCTGCCGCCTTGCTGGCGAGCCAGGGGCAACAGCTGCCGATCGTTGCGCTGGCGATGCTGGCCTTTGGCATTGGCGCTGCCGTGCCGCTGCTGCTGCTCGGGGTTCTGCTGCGGCGCAAACTAATGGGCCTACGTCAGCAATTGGCGGTCGCCGGACAGGCAGGACGATGGTTTTTGGGCGGGGCCATGGCGCTGGTCGGTCTTGCCGTGCTGACAGGCACCGATAAGCAGCTTGAAGCGCTCTTCCTCGACCATGCTCCGGCTTGGGCAATTGCGCTCGGAACATCGATCTGACGGGAGACGGACGGGTGTGAAGACCGATGACGACACCTTGGCGCGGCTGATGGGCATGGCGCAGTCCGGCGATGCGGCGGCGTATCGTACGGTTCTGGACGCCTGCCAGAACTGGCTGGCGCGGTATTTCTCGGGCCGGGTCGCCCCGCATGCCTTGGACGATCTCATCCAGGAGACCTTCATGGCGATGCACCGCAAACGCGCCACCTTTGATCCCGCGCGGCCGTTCCTGCCGTGGCTGGCGGCTTTTGCCCGCTATCGCTGGCTTGACCATTTGCGCGGTTACTACCGCCATGAGGCCGAGGAACTGTCCGAGACGGTGGTCGGCGAAACAGCCTTTGATGATGCGGTGCTCGCGCAGGTCAGCCTTGACCGGATGCTGGCCCGTGTTTCGCCCGCGCAGGCCACAGTCATCCGGCTCGTGAAGATCGAGGGCCTGTCGATCGAAGAGGCTTCGCAATTGAGTGGCCAGAGCGCCGCGCTGGTCAAAGTGAATACTCATCGCGGCTTGAAGAAGCTCGCTAACCACATTGAAAGTGTTTGATATGTCTGTCCCGACTTATGCCTTGATCGATAGCCTAGTGGCTGATCTTGTCCCCGTGCGCCGGGCGCGCGCGCGCGACGGGCTGCTGATCTTTGCGAGCCTTGCGGTACTTGCCATGGTGGTGGTGGCGCGCTGGCTTGGGCTGCGCGCCGATCTGGCTGCGGGTGATCCGGCCTTGATGGTGGTTGTGCGCTCCGCAGCCTTGGCGCTGATCGCCAGCGCGACGATCAGTGCCGTTGTCGCCGCCGCGCGCCCGGCGGTGGGTGAGCGTGCGACGGGATGGATGTGGGCCTTGGCTGCTGCCGCGCTGCTCCCCGCAGCGAGCCTGTTTCTCGCCTTGCGCGACGGGGTGAACCCCAACGCGGTGTTCGCCAACAGCGTCTATTGGTGTTTCGGCGTCAGCCTAAGCGCTGCGATCATGATGTCGGCGGTGATGGTCATGTGGCTGCGCCAGGGCGCTGTTACCGAGCCGCTGCGCGCAGGCACGCTGACTGGCCTCGCCTCGGCGGCGGCAGGGGCCTTTGCCTACAATCTTCACTGCCCGAGCTCATCGATCCACTACGCCGCGCTTTGGTATGGGTCCGTGCTGGTCGTGGGCGCGCTGGCGGGTCGTGCCATTCTGCCGCGCTTTTTGCGCTGGTAGCAGGGCAGAGGGCCCTTGCTTGCGCCTTGTGCGCGATGTGATCTTGAGGACCTGCCAACCGACTGCCGATCGTACCGGGACACTGTCGCAGCCATGCGCGAACTCAGCCGCGCAAACATCGGCTATTAGCTGCCATTTGCTCTGCAGCCTTGCCGCCAGCGCGCATCAAGGCTGAGCGATCCGCCTTCCGCCTTCCGCCCTCCCGAACAAAAAAATCTCCGACCATGTCGAAAAGCCGTAGCGGCCATCGTCTTGGGGGTGTTGAGCTTGGTCAACACGGAGGAGATTTATGAGTTTTGCTGTAACACCCCTTTATGCTCTGCCGGTTGCGGCGATCTATCTGGTCTTGTGGTTCCGGGTTTCCGCGGTGCGCGGCGCGACGGGCACCTCGATTGGTGATGGCGGCAATCCGGCTTTGCTGCAGCGCATCCGCCAGAACGGCAATTGTGCTGAATGGGCGAGCTTTGTGCTCATCCTGATGATCCTTGCCGAGGGCATGGGCGCGCCTGCGCTCTATCTGCACATCTCGGGTGCGCTCCTGCTGATCGGGCGGCTGGCCCATCCGTTCGGCTTGACGATTGACAATGCCGGCCATCCGCTTCGCTATGTCGGCAATGGCACCAACATTCTCGCCACGCTCAACGCAATGGTCTGCCTCGGGGTGAATATTCTCGGCCTGTGAGGGCTATTTTTCATTACACTTTAACAGCTTATCGAAAGGACAATGTCATGCAATATATGCTTCTGATCTACAATGATCCCGCCGTCGAGCCCGCCTATGGCACGCCCGAATTTAAGGCGATGATGGGCGGCTTCTTCGCCTTGAACAAAAAGATGAAGGAAGATGGCGTGATCCTGTCAGGCGAAGGTCTGCAAGGGGTTGAGACCGCAACGTCGCTGCGTATCAAATCGGGAAAAGTTGAAACCATGGACGGGCCTTTTGCGGAAACCCGCGAGACGCTCGGCGGCTATTATGTGATCGACGTGGCTGATCTGGATGCAGCACTCAGCTATGCCGCGCTGGTCCCGTCCGCCACTTTTGGCACCATCGAGGTCCGCCCGCTGATGAACTATAACCCGATGGGCTGAGCCGTGCCGCACGACCCATGAAACCAGCCGTCCCCTCTGCCATTGCAGTGGCCAATGCGCTGGATCGTGTGATGCGATCCGATCGGGGACGGCTGCTCGCCAGCCTGGTGGCGGGCTTGCGCGATATTTCTCAGGCCGAAGAGGTGCTGCAGGAAGCCGCGATCTCGGCCCTGTCGCACTGGGGCCGCACCGGCCTGCCCAGCTCGCCCAAGGCCTGGTTGCTGACAGTCGCGCGGCGCAAGGCGCTCGACCAGTTTCGGGGTTCGAAACGCGATAGTCAGAAGGCCGAGGATTTCGCCTTTCTGGTGTCCGAGGCGGAAGCGGGAGCGGAGCGAGAGGATAACGAGATTCCTGATGAACGCCTCCGTCTGATTTTCGCCTGCTGCCACCCCGCGCTGGAGCTCAAATCGCGCGTTGCGCTCACCCTGCGCACGGTCTGCGGCCTCACCACCACCGAAATCGCCCGCGCTTTCCTCGATCAGGAGGCGACCATGGGGCAACGGCTCAGCCGGGCCAAGGCCAAGATCGCCAAGGCCTGGATCGGCTTTGAGGTCCCGGCGGCAGAGCATTGGCCCGCGCGTCTGGATGCGGTGCTGACGACGATCTACCTGATCTTCACCACCGGCTATGTTGCAGCGGGCGAAGAGCCCCGCGACCTGTGCCTTGAGGCGGAATATCTGATGCGGTTGATCGACCGGCTGACGCCCGAGGACCCCGAGATCGAGGGCGCGTTGGCGATGATGCTGCTGACCGCAGCCCGCCGCGCGGCGCGGGTTGGCAGTGATGGGGCGAGCCTGCCGCCCGCCGCACAGGATCGCAGCCTGTGGGATCATGCGCGCATCACCGAAGGCCGTGCCTTGCTCGCGCGCGCCATGGCCCGGCGCAGTCCCGGACCGTTTCAGATCAAGGCCGCGATTTCCGATTGCCAGATGATGGAGGGCGGGCCGGATTGGCCGCAAATCCTCGCGCTTTACGGCGTGCTCTGGCAGTTTGAACCGACGCCCGTTGTCACCTTGAATGCGGCCGTCGCCGTCGCCGAGGCGGGCGAGATGCAGCGCGGGCTCGACCTCGTCGAGGGGCTTGCCGAGGCGCTTGCGGATTACCAGCCGTGGCACGCCGCGCGCGCGGCGCTTCTGGCCAAACTTGGCCACGCAGAACAAGCAACGGCCACCTCCCCCCAAGACATTGCAATGGCTCCAGGAGAGGAG
>JBJTTE010000077.1:0-3522 GCA_046080005.1 Erythrobacter sp. | reverse complement strand
TACGCCGCCGCCGCCATGCTCATGATCCGCCGATTGGCACGCTCTGAATGACTTTCGAAACCGACTCTAAGATGTAAGCAATGTAAGTGAGTGTGGCCTCATAGACTCGAAAGCGTTTATCAAATAACGCCGACCTTAATTCAATCTCTTGAAGAGTAGTTTGCGTAGCTTGAATATCAGCTTGGCGTTTGCCCACGCGATATGCAGCCACAACGGCAGCGCCGCCAGTTGCGAGAGTGGCAAATGCGTCCCAAGTGAACGCTGTCCATTCTATCCCCGCTAAACGCCACCTTGCCGAGGTCTCCCATGCCCACGGTCCCGCTCGCCATTTCGAGCATCCGGTCGAGGCTGCGCTTCGCTTTCAGGCGGATGCCTTCCTCGATTTCGATCTGGGGGCTGAGGTCGCGCAGCGCCACATACAGCTTCTCCATCGTGTTCAGCGCCATGTAGGGGCAGATATTGCACGAGCAGTTCCCATCGGCGCCGGGCGCGCCGATGAAGGTCTTTTCGGGCAGGGCCTTCTGCATCTGGTGGATGATGTGCGGCTCGGTCGCGACGATCAGCGTGTCGCCGCTGAACTCCTGCGCGTATTTGAGGATGCCGCTGGTCGAGCCGACATAGTCCGCGTGGTCGATGATCGTCGGTGGGCATTCCGGGTGCGCGGCAATCGGTGCGTCGGGGTGCTGCTCCTTGAGCTTCAGCAGCTCGGTCTCGGAGAAGGCCTCGTGGACGATGCACACGCCGGGCCACAGCAGCATCTCGCGGCCAAACTTGCGCGAGAGGTACCCGCCAAGGTGCCGGTCGGGGCCGAAGATGATCTTCTGTTCGGGCGGGATCTGGGCAAGGATCGTCTCGGCCGAGGACGAAGTGACGATCACGTCTGAGAGCGCCTTCACCTCGGTCGAACAATTGATGTAGGTCAGCGCGATGTGATCAGGATGCGCCTCGCGAAAGGCGCGGAACTTGGCCGGGGGGCAGGAATCCTCAAGGCTGCACCCCGCGTCCATGTCGGGCAGGATCACGGTCTTGTGCGGCGAGAGGATCTTGGCGGTATCGGCCATGAACTTGACCCCGCAGAAGGCGATCACATCCGCGTCGGTCGCCGCCGCCTTGCGCGACAATTCGAGGCTGTCGCCCACGAAGTCGGCAATGTCCTGAATATCGGGCGTCTGGTAATAATGCGCGAGGATCACCGCGTTGCGCTCCTTGCGCAGACGGTCAATCTCGGCAAGCAAATCGGCGCCGGAGGGGTTGCGGGTCAGCAGGCTCATCGGTGGATCCCCGTTGAAGTGATGGCGGTGATATAGGCAGGCGGCCGCGCTTATACCACCCGCCAGAGATCGGCCTCGCGCGCCGCCTGCCCGCGCTTTTCAAGGTCGATCAGATGCGCGGTGACGCTCATCTCGGCCGCCATGATCAGGCGCTCGTCGAGCCCCTTGTGCATCTCCGGGATAAAGCCGCTGACCGGCCGCGCGGCCTCACCCAGCAGCCGCAGGATCTGCGCCTCGCGCTGGCGGCGGTGGCCGATCATCCCGCGCACGAGCTGCTTGGGTTTTTCAATCGCCGCGCCATGCGCCGAGTGATAGCGCACATCATCGCGCGCCATCAGCTTGTCGAGGCTCGCCATATAGTCGCCCATGTCGCCATCGGGCGGAATGACGACGCTGGTCGACCAGCCCATGACGTGATCGCCGGTGAACAGCGCCCCTGATTCCTCAAGCGCATAGCATAGGTGGTTGGAGGTGTGCCCGGGGGTGGCAACCGCAGTGAGCGTCCAGCCGGTACCGCGCAAGCTCTCCCCATCCTCGAGAATGCGGTCTGGCGCATAGGTCGGATCGAAGGCCTCGTCCGAGCGCGGGCCCGCGACTTGCAGCACCAGCGGCGCGCAGCCGATGATCGGCGCGTTGATTGCAGCCGCGAGCGGCGCGGCGGCGGGCGAGTGATCGCGGTGGGTGTGGGTGCACATGATCGCCACCACCCGGCGGCCCGCGATCGCGGCGATGATCGCATCAATATGGTCGGGCTCGTGCGGACCGGGATCGATCACCGCGCAGTCGGGACCATGGGGATCGCCGACCACATAGGTCTGAGTGCCGGTGAAGGTATAGGGCGAGGGATTGGGCGCAAGCACGCGGCGCACCAGCGGCTCAAGCTCTTCGGCAAGGCCCGTGGGCCAGGGCTGGGGAGGGATATCAACCATGGTGGCGTCATGCCGCTAGGCGCGGGTTCCCGCAAGGTGAGATAGGGTTAGGGGGTGTTGGGGTTTGGCTGGGTGGGGGACGGGGAAAATCTGCAATGGGGCCATAATCGCCCCAGAGCCGGTCACCCCCGGCCGCTGAGTTGAATGTCGGGTTGTACCCGGAAGCCGCCATTTCGTTTTCGGTATCGCGCAACGACCGTGCTGATGAACGGAACCGGAGACTTGGCTGCTGCCCGCTGAAGTTTCGCCGGGCGCAGGATAGCGCTGCGCAAATCGCTAACAGTGGACCCTTGCGATGTGCTCTCAAGCCCCGGCTAAGGTTCCAGATTTGTGGACATTGTCCCAAGCAGGCGCTTCAGCGTTGAGATCTCGTTGATTGTGACGCCTGCGAACAATTGCTTGTAGATAGCTTCCGCCTCTTCGCGCAACGAGGGCAGGATCTGCATCGCCTTGGGTTGCAAGTGCAGCGTCCAGACCCGGCGGTTGCCCTCCAGCGCGCGTCGTTCGACGTAGTCGGCCTTTTCCAGCTGATCGACGACATGGCCGACACTGGCGCGTTCCAGTTCAAGGCATTTGGCCAGCTCGGTCTGGGTTAGACCCGGTGTGCGGAAGATATAGGCAAGCGCACGCCATTGGGTGCGGGTCAGGCCAAACCTGACGGTCGATGCATCGAACAGGCGGCGCAGCTTGCGCGGCACCTCTTCAACAAGGAATATCAGCTCGTCGGTATCGGTCACGTAGAGCGGGGGGGGAATCTCTTGAGCCATGACCTGCACCCTAGCCTCGTCCGGGCAAAAAGAAAGGACTTTACCATAAAAGATCTTACATTATGGTATCAATGTGCTCAATTCGCAGACCTCGCTCGTTGGACATACCGGCCTGGCCCTCGCCGCCTTGGTTGACGGGCCGGAAAACGGTGTGCCCGTTCTGCTGGCGCATGGCGGTGGGCAGACCAAGCGCGCGTGGAAGCGCGTATGCACCCTGTTGGCCGCGCATGGCTTCCGCGCCGTTGCGCTCGATTTGCGAGTACATGGCGAAAGCGACTGGGCTGCGGATGGTGCCTATGATGTCGCCGATTTCGCGCGGGATCTAATCTGCGTCGCCGGTTCGTTCGAGCGTAAGCCTGCACTCATTGGCGCTTCGCTCGGCGGTCTTTCGGGGATCACGGCGGAGGGCGCCCTTGCGCCCGGCTCTTTCGCCTCGCTTACACTGGTCGATGTCGCGCCTCAGAGGCCGTTTCGAAAGGGGTTGAGCGGCTGAGGTTGCTGTGATTCCGGGGGTTTTGCAGACAACCCGGAGATTATGATGTGGACCCCGGCCAC
>JBJTTE010000076.1:0-4400 GCA_046080005.1 Erythrobacter sp. | reverse complement strand
AGTCATTGAAAGAATTGTGCTGCTTGGGAGGATTGAACTCCCGACCTCACCCTTACCAAGGGTGCGCTCTACCCCTGAGCTACAGCAGCGCCGGAAACAGGCGCGCCCTATTGTCGCGCGCCCCTGCAATGTCAACGTCCTTGTTGCGCAATCGCCCCCGCTGCGCGAGCGCGGGGGTTGAAGGAACACGTGCTTAGCGGCAAGGCGTTTCACATGCGTGAAGACCCCGCCAAGAACATGTCCCGTGAAGAGCGGCTCGCGGCCAAGCTGCGCGAGAACCTGCGGCGGCGCAAGGCGCAGGCCCGCGCGCTCGGCGAGTCGGATGCGGGCGAGCACACAGAAACCCTTCCCAATCCGCCGCACCGAAGCTAACCCCTCGCGCTTGGACCTATCGAGAGGGCCTCGCCGCCCGCTCCCCCACCCTTCCACCCGGATCATGCCCCGGTGGAACCCGGGTGACAGGGAAGCAGAGCAGGCAGCCCGGCAACCGGAGTAACAATGCCCAAGCTGATCCTCGTGCGCCACGGCCAGAGCCAGTGGAACCTCGAAAACCGCTTTACCGGCTGGTGGGATGTCGATCTGACCGCGCAGGGCGTCGCTGAGGCGAGCGCGGCGGGCACGCTGCTCAAGGACAAGGGCGTGCTGCCGACCTACGCCTTCACTTCGCTCCAGACCCGCGCGATCAAGACGCTGCATCTCGCGCTCGAGGCCGCAGGGCGCTTGTGGATCCCCGAGGTCAAGGACTGGCGGCTCAATGAACGCCACTATGGCGGGCTCACCGGGCTCAACAAGGCCGAGACCGCGGCCAAGCATGGGGACGCGCAGGTCCACGTCTGGCGGCGCAGCTTCGATATTCCCCCGCCGGTGCTGGAGGCAGGCAGCGAATTCGATCTCGCCGCCGACCCGCGCTATGCCGGGATCGCGATCCCCGCGACCGAAAGCCTCAAGCTCACGATCGAGCGCGTCCTACCCTATTGGGAGAGCGCGATCCTGCCCGTGCTCGCGGGGGGCGAGACCGTCATCATCGCCGCCCATGGCAACTCGCTGCGCGCGCTGGTCAAGCACCTCTCCGGCATTGCCGATGATGCGATCACCGATCTTGAGATTCCCACCGGCCAGCCGATCATCTATGAGTTCGAAGGCAGCGCGCCGATGGGCGAGCGGTATTATCTGAAGGACGCATGATGGAGCAGATCGGGGGCAAGGTCGCGATCGTGATGGGCAGCCAGTCCGACTGGGCGACCATGAAGGCCGCCGCCGAGGTGCTTGACGAGCTGGAAGTGGCCTACGAGGCGCGCATCACTTCGGCCCACCGCACGCCCGATCGGATGGTCGCCTTTGCCAAAGGGGCGGAGGGTGAGGGCTTCTCTTTGATTATCGCCGGGGCTGGGGGCGCAGCGCACCTGCCGGGCATGATTGCCAGCATGACCCATCTGCCCGTGCTGGGGGTACCGGTGCAGTCCAAGGCGCTCTCGGGCATGGATAGCCTGCTGTCGATCGTGCAGATGCCCGGCGGCATTCCGGTCGGCACGCTGGCGATTGGCGAGGCCGGAGCGAAGAACGCGGGGCTTCTGGCAGCGGCGATCCTTGCCCTGTCGGACGAGGCTCTGTCCGAACGCCTGCAAGATTGGCGCGCGGCCAAAAGCGCCGGCATTGCCGAGGTGCCAGAAGGCTGATGCTTCCGCCGGGCTCGACCATCGGCATTCTCGGCGGCGGGCAGCTGGGCCGGATGATGGCCATGGCCGCCTTGCAGCTTGGCTACAAGATCGTCGGCTATGCGCCCGAGGGCGACAATGTCGCGGCGGATGCCTGCACCGGCTTCATTACTGCTCTCTGGGATGATGCGGCTGCGCTCGCGCGGTTCGCCGAGGCCTGCGATGTCATCACCTGGGAGTTCGAGAACGTCCCTCTTGGCACCGTCCAGACCCTGCCCAGCCCGCTCTTGGCCTGCCCCATGCGCGCGCTAGAGGTCGCGCAGGACAGGTTTCACGAGAAACATTTCGCCGCTGCGCTGGGCGGCAGGCCCGCGCCCTACGCAAAGGTCGAGTCCGCCAGCGACCTCACCGCCGCGCTCACCAATGTCGGGCTGCCGGGCATCCTCAAGACCGCGCGCGATGGCTATGATGGCAAGGGCCAATGGCGGGTGCGAACCCCGCGCGAGGCTGGCGCGCTGCGGTTCCCCGGCGTCACCTGCATCTACGAAGGCTTCGTCACCTATGAGACCGAGTTCTCGGTGATCCTGGTGCGCGGGCGCGATGGCAGCGTAAGGTTCTGGGATTCCACGGCCAATCTGCATGACGGCGGGATGCTCGCGCAGTCGATCCTGCCCGCAGGCGCGCTGGTCGAAGCGCAGTTGCCAGAGGCGCGCGCGCTGGCCGCCAAGGTCGCCGAGGCGCTCGGCTATGTCGGGGTTCTGACGCTCGAATTCTTCGCCACGCGCGATGGCCCGGTGTTCAACGAGATGGCACCCCGGGTGCACAATTCGGGCCATTGGACCATCGAGGGCGCGGTGACCAGCCAGTTCGAAAACCACATTCGCGCCATCGCGGGCCTGCCGCTGGGTGGCACCAAGACCCGCTTTGCCAGCATCGAAATGCGCAATATCGTCGGCGAAGATGCGCTCAAGGCGCACACCATCCTCAGCGAACCGGGCGAGCCGCACCTCCACCTCTATGGCAAGGTCGAAGCGCGCGAGGGCCGCAAGATGGGGCACGTCACCCGTGTCGGGCATGCGGTGACATGAGCCGCGAAATCACCTTGATCTATGCCCGCGCCGCCAATGGCGTGATCGGCAAGGACGGCGACTTGCCCTGGCGGCTGCCCGCCGATCTCAAGCATTTCAAGGCACTCACGATGGGCAAGCCGATGATTATGGGGCGCAAGACCTTCGAGAGCCTGCCGGGCCTGCTCCCCGGTCGCCGCCATATCGTGCTCACCCGCGATTCCCTTTGGCAAGCCGAGGGCGCCGAAAGCGCTGCCAGTCCGGACGAGGCATTGGCGCTGGCAGGCGAGGGCAGCGTCGCAGTGATCGGCGGGGCGGCGATCTACCAGATGTTTCTGCCGCGCGCCGACCGGGTTGAGCTCACCCAGATCCATGCGGATTACGAGGGCGACACCCTGATGCCGCCGCTCGGTCCCGAATGGGCAGAGGTGGCGCGCGAGGATCATCCGGCAGCGGGCGATACTCCGGCATTTTCCTTCGTCACCTATCGCCGGGCAGGAGAGGGCTGATGCGCTGGCTGGATCACCGCGACGCGATGCCCGAGCCCCTGCGCGGCGCGGTGATTGCGCTGGGCAATTTCGACGGCTTCCATCGCGGGCATCAGGCGGTCGCTGGCGAGGCGATCAGCTGGGCGCAGGCCGAGGGTCGCCCCTCGATCATCGCCACCTTTGATCCCCATCCGGTGCGCTTCTTCAAGCCCGATGTGCCGCCCTTCCGGCTGACGACGCTCGAGCAGCGACAGGACCTCTATCTCGCCGCGGGCGCGACCGCGATGCTGGTGTTCCACTTTGACGCCGAGCTGGCGGGGACGAGCGCAGAGGACTTCATCACCGCGATCCTGATCGAACGGTTCGGCGCGCACGGCGTGGTGACCGGGGGCGATTTCACCTTCGGCAACGGCGCAAAGGGCAACGTCGCGCTGCTGCGCAGCCTCGGCAGCGAACGCGGCCTGCAATCGCGCGTGGTCGAGGCGGTGGCAGAGGACGGTGAGGTGGTCTCTTCCAGCCGCATCCGGCAGGCCTTGCGCGATGGCGATCCGGAGCTCGCGGCGCGCCTGCTCACCCGGCCCTTTGCGATCCGGGGCATTGTCGAACACGGCGACAAGCGCGGGCGCACCATCGGCTATCCCACCGCCAATCTCGGGGTCGAGAACTACCTGCGCCCCAAATATGGCATCTACGCCGTCACCGGGCGCATCCTTGCGACCGGGCAAGTGCTGCACGGCGCAGCCAATATCGGCATCCGCCCGCAATTCGAACCGCCCAAGGAGCTGCTGGAGCCGTTCTTCTTTGACTTTGCAGGCGATCTCTATGGGCAGGAGATCGAGGTGGCCTTCCACCACTTCCTGCGCGGCGAGGCGAAGTTTGACAGCCTCGATGCACTGATCACCCAGATGGACAAGGACTGCGTCGAGGCGCGGCGCTTGCTCTCTTCACTATCGTCATCCTGAACTTGTTTCAGGATCCATTTCGCCTCACATGCCGCTGCTCGAACCCGAAGAATGGATGCTGAAACACGTTCCGCATGACGAGATTGGGCTGTGGTGCGCGCAAAGACTTTCTTGCAGGCCGCAATTGCCCTAACGGCGCGAACCTATGTCTGACGAAACCCCAGCACGCGATTACCGGGACACCGTCTTCCTGCCGAAGACCGATTTCCCGATGAAGGCCGGCCTCCC
>JBJTTE010000075.1:0-2634 GCA_046080005.1 Erythrobacter sp. | reverse complement strand
GCGACAACGGCATCGGCATGGCTGAAGGCGTCATCGCCGAGGGCGCCTCGCCGGGCCATTTCGGGCTGGCGCAGGGCAATCGCCTGAAAGTACTACAATCTACAAATCTCGTTATATATCAGCACTTGAGCTTCCGGAGGTTGGCAGCCCAAAAGTCGCAACATGCTTAACCAGTTGTTAGGCGGAGGCCCCATAGGCGACGTTACAAGGTTATGTCTGATCTCAGGGGCACATAGCGATGACGACAACGATGACGGCGCCTTCCGGCCTTTCCGGCCGGGCGGGCGCACGCGACAGCAGGCTGGCGCTGCCGGTCTACACGCTCACCATCTTCCTTTCGGCCTTCCTCCTGTTCGGAGTCCAGCCGATGTTCACCAAGATGGTGATGCCGACGCTGGGCGGCACGCCCGCGGTGTGGTCGGTGGCGATGGTGTTCTTCCAGACCGTGCTGCTGGCGGGCTATGCCTATGCCCATGGTCTCACCCGCTGGCTGGATGCACGGGTGGCCGCGCTGGTCCATCTCGCGCTGATGGCGGTGGTGCTGATCGCCGCCCTGCCGATCGCCTTCGGCTCCGGCTGGGGCACGCCGCCCGAGCACGGGCAGGCGCTGTGGCTGATCGGGGTGTTCACGGTCTCGGTGGGCCTGCCCTTCTTCGCGGTTTCGGCCAATGGCCCGCTGCTCCAGGCGTGGTTCGCCCGCACCGGGCACCCCCATGCGGACGATCCCTACTTCCTCTACGGCGCGTCCAACATCGGCTCGCTACTGGCGCTCCTGTCCTATCCGCTGGTGGTCGAGCAGATGCTGCCGCTCGCCGAGCAATCCTCAATGTGGAGCGCCGGGTTCGGCGCGCTGCTTGTGAGCATTGCCGGAAGCGCGCTATTCCTGCGCCCCGATGCCTCGCGCGCGGCGGTACGGGACGCTGCGACAGGCGAGGACAGCGCCGCGCCGGTGACCGGCAAGGACCGCCTCGGCTGGATCGGCCTGTCGATGGTGCCCTCCGCCCTGCTGGTCGCCACCACCGCCCATGTCACCAGCGAAGTCGCCGCAGTGCCGCTGATGTGGGTCGCACCGCTGGCGCTCTATCTCGTGACGTTCTCGGTCGCCTTCCGCGACGGGGGCGAGCGACTCAACGCTATTCTGATGCGCGCCCAGCCGCTGCTGCTGGCCGCAATCATCGCGACCCTGCCGTTCCTGCGCGGGGTGCCGTTCTATGCGCTGCTCGCGATGAACCTTGCCTTCTTCACGGTGAGCGTGACCCTATGCCACCGCGAGCTTTACAGCCGCCGGCCAGGGGTTGCGCACCTCACCCAGTTCTATTTCTTCATGTCGCTGGGTGGCGTGATCGGCGGCGCGCTCGCCTCGCTTGCCGCGCCGCTGATGTTCGAGGGGCTGCTCGAATTCCCGCTGCTGGTGCTCGCGGTGCTGCTGTGTCGCGCCGATGTGCGCGGCTGGCTGGCAAAGACGAACCCGCTGTGGGTTGCCGCCGGGATCGCCGCTGCGGCAGTGCCCTTCCTCCTCGCCGACCGCGGGGTCATCAATCAGGAAACCCTCCCGACCCAGGTGATCGTGATGATCTTCATCGTCACGCTGGTGCTGACCGCCTTCTCCTTTGCCCGCCCCGCCCAGCTGATGGCGGCGGCAACGACGGGGATGCTCGTGGCGCTCGCGGTGTCGACGCCCTCGCACATGATCGAGCGCACGCGCTCGTTCTTTGCGGTGCATTCGATCTTCGAGACCACGAACGGGCAGGGCCGTTACCTCCAGCACGGCAACACCCTCCACGGCGCAGAACGCATCGCCGATTCGAGCGGTGCCCCGCTGACCCGGCGCCCAGAACCGGCGAGCTATTTCCACTTCGGCGGTGCCTATCATCAGGCGATCGAACAGACCCGCCAGATCCACGGCGGCAAGCTCGGCAAGGTCGCGGTGATCGGACTGGGCATGGGCTCCCTCGCCTGCCATGCGAAGACCGGCGAGACCTGGGACTTCTTCGAGATCGACCCCGAAGTCGTCCGCATCGCGCGCGACAAGCAGATGTTCCGCTCCTTCAGCGAATGCACCCCGGGTGCGCGTACGATCGTAGGCGATGGGCGGTTGACGCTGGCGGACGAGCCGGGCGGCTATGACCTGATCATGCTCGACGCCTTCTCCTACTCCTCGCCGCCGGTGCACCTGCTGACCCGCGAGGCGGTGGCGATGTACGCATCGAAGCTGGCGCCGGGCGGGATGCTGATCTTCAACATCTCGAACCGCAACATGGTGCTCAGCCACGTCGTCGCGGCCTCGGCGCGCGATGCGGGGCTCACGACCTGGCACCGCAAGGACGATCCCAAGACCACGGGCGACTTCATGAAGACGCTGAAGGCCCCGGTCGAGGTCGCGGTGGTCGCGCGCCGCCCGGCGGACGTGGGCAGCATCGCGAGGGATCCCGAGTGGACGAAGACCCGCGTGCCAGCCGATTTCCGGACCTGGACCGACGACTTCTCGAACATCCTCGATCCGCTGCGCCGCAAGCTAGGTTGGTGAGGCGCGGGCCGGCCCTGTGGTCGGCCCGCTCCATTGCCAGAGTACTTTCCGGCCACTCCGGGTTACCCTGATCGCGTCAGGAAGCCCGCTGGACAGGAGTGGCGCGC
>JBJTTE010000074.1:0-11838 GCA_046080005.1 Erythrobacter sp. | reverse complement strand
GAGTCACCCGCTCGCCGGTGCGCAACCCTGCCTTCGATATTACCCCCGCAGCGCTGGTGAGCGCCTATATCACCGATGCCGGGATTGCCTCTGATGCGGTCAGCCTAGCGGCGATGCTGAGCGCGGGCAGGATCGCTGCCTGATATCTCCCTAGCCGCGCGCGACGTTTGCCAGCAATTCGGCGGTGACCGGATAGCCCGCATCACTGAGGATCGTCAGCCACGGCGTGCCACCTTCTTCCACCACTTGCGGGGTGATGGTCTTGACCGGGATCGCCTCGGCCTGCGCGCGCGCATCGGCATAGCTTGAAAACAGCGCGAGCCGTTCGAGATTGCGGCGGGTGGGAAAGATCACCTTGATCTCGCCGCGCTCCGCCGCATCGAGCGCACCCTGTGCCGAGGTCCAGAACAGACGGGTATTCTCGGCATGGTCGATCGATACCTCGACCGCCCCGGTGCCAAGGTCGGCAAGATAGAAGCGCGTGTCATAGACCCGCGCGATATTCTCGTTCTTGGGAAACCAGCGCGCGAACGGCGTGATCTGCGCAAGGTCAAGCCGCCAGCCGAAGGCGTCGAGCACCGGGGCGAGCGCGCCGACCTCGTCCAGCATGGCGCGCGCAGCGGCGGCGCTGGCGGCATCAATGGCGCCTGCCAGCCCCAGCGCCAGTCCGGTCTCCTCCAGCGTCTCGCGCACCGCAGCGATCTGATGCGCGGCTTCATCAATCGCGAGGCCATGTTCGGCTGCCAGCGTCTCGGCCAGGGCATAGTCCGCCGGATCGACCCGCCCGCCGGGAAACACCGCCATGCCGCCGGCAAAGCTCATATTGCGCGAGCGCACAGTCATCAGCACCTCCGGCGCGCCGCCATCGCTGGCATTGCGGAAGATAATCACGGTCGCTGCGGGAATCCCTGAGGGCGGGGAATCGATGCTTATATCGGCAAAGGATGGCCGTGCGGCAGGCGCTTGCCAAGGGGACAAGCCATGCCCCTGCCGCTTCAGCTAGGCGCGACGCGGGGAAAAATGTCGGGATGCTTTACATCGCATTACCTGCAGAGGAGGGGCGAGTCCGCGAAAATGGCAGAATTCCGCCATTCCTTGAGTTTGGCTCGGACTGTGCAAACATATGCGCGTTCCCTCTGGTCTTGGCTGAGAGGCGCAACCTTACCTGGTCTCCGGGTTGCGCCTCGCCGATCAACGAAAACGCCCCGCACTGGTCCTGCGGGGCGTTTTTCTTTGCGCGATCGCGCCAGGGGCGCGGCAGTCAGAGTGTCGCAGCCCGAGCGGCTGCCGAAAGATTACGCCTTGCCGACGCCGCTTTCGTCCATCAGCTGCTGCAATTCGCCCGCCTCGAACATCTCCATCATGATGTCGCTGCCGCCAACAAATTCGCCCTTCACATAGAGCTGCGGGATGGTCGGCCAGTCGGAGAAGGCCTTGATCCCCTGCCGGATCTCCATGTCCTGCAGCACGTCAACGCTTTCATAGGCGACGCCGCAATGATCGAGGATGGCGACGGCGCGGCTGGAAAAGCCGCATTGCGGGAAGAGCGGGGTGCCTTTCATGAACAGCACCACATCATTGGTGGCGACGAGATCGGAAATGCGCGAATTGGCGTCGGACATGGTGTGTGCGTCCCTCGAAGGTGGAAATTGCTGCGGTCTACTTGGGAACCACGGTGGTGACTTGCAAGGCGTGAAGCTCGCCGCCCATGCGTCCGCCAAAGGCGGCATAGACCAGCTTGTGCTGTGCCACCCGGCTGAGGCCGACAAACTGCGGCGCGGTCACTTTCGCCGCCCAGTGATCGTCATCCCCCGCGAGATCGGTCAGCTCAATCGTCGCCCCGGGCAGAGCGGCGAGGATCGCGTCCTCGATAGCGGCAGCAGTCATCGGCATGGCAGAACTCCTTGAGGGTTACACCCCGCCGAGCAGTTGGCGGCGGGCTTCGATCGCCAGCTCTTCAAGCTTGGCGCGGATGTCGGCTTCGCTGACATCGGCCTGTGCCGCGGTCAGATCGCCGAGCAGCTTGCGCACCACGTCCTCATCCCCCGATTCCTCGAAATCGGCCTGCACCACAGCCTTGCGATAGGCGTCGGTCTCTTCCGGGGTCAGGTTCATCACCCCTGCGGCCCATTCGCCGAGCAGCTTGTTGCGGCGCGCCGCGATGCGGAAGGCGGTTTCGTTGTCGAGGGCAAACTTCGCTTCTTCAGCGCGTTGGCGGTCCTGAAAATCGGTCATAATCTGTCAGTCCTTGAGGATCGGATACGGCTGCGGCGATAAAGCGGGCAGGGCATAGCTTCAAGCGCGAAGCCGCCCGCTGCACACTATCGTCCGATATTATTCCATCGTGACGACAAGCTTACCCACCGCCTCGCGCCCTTCGAGCTTGGCGATGGCATCGCCGGCGCGTGCGAGCGGGAAGGTCTCGCTCACCAGCGGATCGATCTTGCCGTCTTTCATCAGCGCGAACAGCTCGTCCACCTGCGCGCGGAAGGCCTCGGGCTCACGCGCGGTAAAGGCACCCCAGAACACGCCGCAGATGTCGCAGGACTTCAAGAGGGTGAGGTTCAAGGGCATCTTGGCGATCCCGGCGGGGAAGCCGACCACCAGGAAACGACCCTCCCATGCGATAGCGCGCAGCGCTGGCTCGGAATATTGCCCACCGACAATGTCATAGACGATGTGCGCGCCCTCCGGCCCGCAGGCTTTCTTGAAGGCATCCGCCAGCGCCTTGGACGCATCCTTGTCCATCGCCTCGCGCGGGTAGATCACCACCTCGTCTGCCCCGACCTTGCGCGCGACCTCGCCCTTGGCCTCGGACGAGACGGCAGCGACGACGCGCGCACCAAAGGCCTTGGCGAGTTCGATCGCCGACAGCCCCACGCCGCCCGCCGCGCCGAGCATCAGCACGGTCTCCCCTGCCTTGATATGTCCGCGATCCTTGAGGCCGTGGATGGTGGTGCCAAAGGTCATCAGCAGGCTGGCGGCCTTCTCGAACGGCACGCCGTCGGGCACTGCGAACATCCGGCCAGCGGGCACGAGAGCTTTCTCGGCCAAGCCGCCATTACCGATCCCGGCAAGCACCCGGTCGCCGACCTTGAAGTCTTCGACACCCTCGCCCACCGCTTCGATCACGCCCGCCAGTTCGCCGCCGGGGGAGAAGGGGCGCTGAGGCTTGAACTGGTACAGGTCGCGGATGATGAGCACATCGGGATAATTGATCGCACAGGCTTTGACCGCGACCAGCATCTCGCCAGGGCCGGGAGTGGGCGCATCGACCTAGTCAAGCGTGAGGGTTTCCGGCCCGCCGGTCTGGTGGGTGCGAATGGCTTTCATGGTTCGTCCTCTCCCGTGTGTAATGTTTCAGGCAGCGGTGCCGCGCATCAGCCATGGCTGGGCAGCGGTGCGGCTCGCCTCAAAGCTGCCGATTGCCTCGCCGCGCGCCATTGTCAGCCCCACCTCGTCGAGCCCGTTGAGCAGGCAATCGCGCCGGAACGGATCAAGCGCAAAGGTGAATCGGTCCTGATAGGGGGTGGTGACAGTCTGGCTTTCAAGATCGACGGTAATGGCTACGCCTTCGCGCGCGACTTCGAGCAGCCGGTCGACTGCGGCCTGTGGCAGCACCACCGGCAGGATCCCGTTCTTGACCGCGTTGCCCGAGAAGATGTCGGAAAAGCTCGGCGCAATCACCACACGCAGGCCCAGATCCCCGAGCGCCCATGCGGCGTGTTCACGGCTCGATCCGCAGCCGAAATTGTCGCCCGCGATCAGCACATTCGCGCCGGCATAGGCGGGATCGTCGATGACATTGCCGCGCTCTGCCCGCAGCGCCTCGAACGCGCCGCGCCCAAGCCCCTCGCGGCTGATGGTCTTGAGCCACTTGGCCGGAATGATGATGTAGGTATCGACATTCTTGAGGCCAAGCGGGATGGCGCGGCCTTCGACGCAGGTAAGGGGCTGCATGGCGCTGGGTGTCAGTCCGTTTGGGGCGGCTCGCCCGAGGGGATCGGGCCGGTGCTGGTGGCGTCCTCGGGCTTCTTCTTGCGCTTGCTGGTATAGAGCAGCGCGGCAGCAATTGCTGCCGATCCGATGGCGCTCGCCGCAGCAATCGCGGCATTTCGGGCGGTGTTGTTCTTGGGCTTGTCAGTCATGGATATTCCATGCGCCTCGAGCGCGCGGGTTTCAAGGGGTTGGGGTCACGTTCCACCGTGCCCATGCAACTCGTAGTACCGCATGACCTCCTCCGGCGTTATGCCGCCGCGCTGTGCTACGGCGAGAGGATGTTCTTCGTTTAGGACGAACAATGCCGGACGCTGGCGTCCTTCCTGCGGCTGCAGTTCGCATGCCAGCGGTTGGGTAAGGTCGAAAGGCCTCAGCGAATTGCATAGCCAGCTGAAATAGGGCGCTTCGGGGGGTACCGTCGCGGCGTCAAAATTGTCGACATAATGCTCGAAATTCTCGCGCTTCAACGTGCCCCAGCAGCCAAAGGCGAAGTCGTGCGCCATTCCGTGGACAGGGAGGGGCAGGACGCAGCGCACGAAGAACGTCGATCCGTCCATCACGCAAAAATCTTCGCTGAGGAAGTCGCCGTCCAACCGAAGGTTGGCGTTAGGCTCGTAATCGCGGGCGTGCGGCCAGGGGTCCGGCGAAAGCGGAGAAAGATCGAACATCCCGTTATGTGCTGCGCCGCAAGCCGTGCAGTTCCGTTCACCGCGCAGCATGTCGGCGGCGCTGCGTGCCTTGCGACGGAACGGCCAGAGTGTCACGCCAGTTCGCGCACATCGGCGAGCCGCCCGGTGACTGCCGCCGCCGCCGCCATTGCGGGCGAGACGAGGTGCGTGCGCGCGCCCGGGCCCTGCCGCCCGACGAAATTGCGGTTGCTGGTCGAAGCGCAGCGTTCGCCCGGCGGCACCTTGTCGGGGTTCATGCCCAGACACGCCGAGCACCCCGGCTCGCGCCACTCGAAGCCCGCTTCGGTGAAGATCCGGTCGAGCCCTTCCTCCTCGGCCATCGCCTTGACCAGCCCCGACCCCGGCA
This sequence comes from Erythrobacter sp., assembly GCA_046080005.1. GTDB lineage: Bacteria > Pseudomonadota > Alphaproteobacteria > Sphingomonadales > Sphingomonadaceae > Erythrobacter. Next base: position 6,804 of record JBJTTE010000074.1, on the reverse strand, counting down.
CAACGATCGCCCAGCGCACGTTGTCGGCCTTGTGGCGGCCCTTGAGGATCGCAGCGGCGGCGCGCAGGTCCTCGATCCGGCTGTTGGTGCAGCTGCCGATGAAGACGTTCTCGATCGGCACCTCGGTCATCGGCGTGCCGGGGATGAGGCCCATGTAATCGAGGCTCTTCTGCGCCGCGACCCGCTTGCTCTCGTCAGCAAAGTCTTCGGGCGCGGGGACCTTGCCGCCAATCGGCACGACATCTTCCGGGCTGGTGCCCCAGGTGACGCTGGGCTCGACATCGGCGGCGTTGATGGCGACGGACTTGGCAAACACCGCGCCCTCATCGCTGTGGAGCGTGCGCCAATAGGCCACCGCTGCGTCCCACTCCGCGCCCTTGGGGGCCATCGGTCGACCCTTGAGATAGCGGAAGGTGACATCGTCGGGCGCGATCAGCCCGGCGCGCGCGCCTGCCTCGATGCTCATGTTGCAGACCGTCAGGCGCTCTTCGAGCGTCATCATCTCGAACACGCGCCCGCGATATTCGATCACGTGGCCCGTGCCGCCCGCTGCGCCGATCCGGCCGATGATGTGGAGGATCAGATCCTTCGCGCTCACGCCCGGGCCGAGTTCACCCTTCACCCGCACTTCCATCGGCTTGGATTGCTGGAGCAGCAGGGTCTGGGTCGCCAGCACATGTTCGACCTCGCTGGTCCCGATCCCGAAGGCGAGCGCGCCGAGGCCGCCGTGGCAGGCAGTGTGCGAATCCCCGCAGACGATGGTGGTGCCGGGCAAGGAGAAGCCCTGCTCGGGGCCGACCACATGGACGATCCCCTGCTCCTTGGCGGTCGCGGGGATATAGCGAATGCCGAAAGCCGGAGCGTTGACTTCGAGCGCGGCAAGCTGCGCGGCGCTCTCGGGATCGGCAATCGGCACCGGCTTGCCCGCGCGGTCGAGCCGCGCCGTGGTCGGCAAATTGTGGTCGGGCACCGCCAGTGTCAGTTCGGGTCGCCGCACCGGACGGCCTGCGACCCTGAGCGCTTCGAACGCCTGCGGGCTGGTCACCTCATGCACCAGATGGCGATCAATATAGACCAGCGACGTTCCGTCATCGCGGGTTTCCACCACGTGAGCATCCCAGATCTTCTCATAGAGGGTGCGCGGGCGGCTGGCCATGATTGCGTTGTCCGTTCGGGGGGCAGGGGTGGCCCAATAGTCACGATTGCCGCACGCTGGCAAGATTGCGGCGATTTCCTGCGATGCGGGAGTGGAAATTGTCACAATTGCACGCTAGCTTACATTCATGTCAGCAAGCGAATCTCCCGCGACGCCCTTTTTGCATCCGATCACCGTCGAAGCGGCGGACATCGACTTCATGGGCCACGTCAATAATGCGCGCTATCTCAATTGGTTGCAGGACGCGGTGCTGGCCCATTGGAACAAGCTCGCGCCCGCCGAGGACGTGGCCTCGAAGGCCTGGGTCGCGCTCAAGCATGAGATCACTTATCGCAAGCCCGCCTTCCTTGATGACGATGTGATCGCGCAGACCGTGCTCGAACGCTTCAACGGCGCGCGCGCGTTCTACTCGACGCTGATCAAGCGCGGCGAAGAGGTGCTGGCCGAGGTGCAATCATCGTGGTGCTGCATCGATGCCGAAACCCTGCGCCCCGCGCGGATTGGTGAACACCTGCGCGAGTTCTTCTTTCCCAAAGGCGAATAGGCGGCGATCTGGCGATCAGCGCGCCGCGGCGGCTCTGCGGCGCTCGGGCTGATCGACATAGGGCGCGCTATCCAGCAGATCGCCGAGGCACATCGGATTGTCGGTCAAGGCCGGGTGCGGCGAATAGCCATCGTGCCAATATTTTGTCTCGATCACATCGCGGGCGATGCTCATTCCGAAGAACCGCCGCGGCTGCGAGGCACGGTTATCCGGTCCGCCGTGAATGAGGTCGCTGCGATACATGATGACAGTGCCCTTGCGCGGCGCGACTTGCACAGGCTGGAACATGCGGCCAAGCGTCTCACGCTGGCGATAGAGCTTCCACAGGGTGCGCGGGCCGATTGTCCGCAGGCTGAACTGGGCGTTCTTGCCCAGTACAAAGCGCAGCAGATTGGGTTGGTGCTGGTCCCACTTGGTCGAAAACACCCGGTCGCGAAATTCCCCCGGTGCGAGCGGCACGTCGCCGTCTTGGCGCATCCGCCAGAGTTTCCGCAGGTTATGCAGAAAGATCCGGGCATTGCAGCGGGCGCGGAACAGCTCCATCAGCTCATAGGCCGCGCCGCCATGATGGTTTTCGGCCCCGGGATATTTATGCGTGCCCGGCACAAACACCGTTCCGCCTTGCTCGGGCGAGACATCTTCTACCGCTGCAAACAGGCTGATGATGCCGATTGGATCGCGGTGGAGATATTGGTGCGATGAGCCGCGATAGCTGGTGAAGGTCGCCACCTCGAGCAGCGAGCGCGAGCGGCCGCAATATTCGGTATAGACCCCATTAAGGCGCTGGCACAGCATCGCAGCAAAGCTGACGACCGGCGGTGTCACGGGAAGCGAGCAGAAGTCGCGGCGCCGATAGTGGTTGTCGGTTTCGCTGGCGAAGGTGGAGTGGCTGCGATCCGTGTCTTCGATGGTTTGCCTTATCAACGCAAGACCCTGATCGGCTTCCCCCTCGGAGAGGAGGTTGGTGATGACCGCCAGGCCGTGGGTGTCCATCATTGCAATGACGTGCCGGACGCAGTCTGCGGTAAGCTTGCCCGCATGATCGAACGCCGCCGGCACCTCAAAGGCGGGGGTATCGTTGGAAACCGCAAAATTGCTCATGCCCGTCTGTCCCCTGCACGCATGGCCGCGGCACGCTGTGCGCGGCTGCGCGGAGTGTGACGCGCAAGTTTCACCATGTGGTTAACCCGGCGAAGATGATCGCACGATTGGGGGGGATTGGCGCTCGTCAGGCCCTCACCGGGATGCGGTGTGACAGGCCCCTCAGGCGCAATGGCGCTTTGCCACCGCGAGGGCTTGCTCGTTCAGCACCCCGCGATAGGTCGCACAGACCTGACCTTGTGCGTCAAGCGCGACCCAATAGGGCATCGCGCCTTCCGCGTTGCCCAGCCTTGTCAGCAGGCGAGCGGCATTGATCGCGGCAAAATGCTGGCCTTCGTTCACCCCTAGCTGGCGCAGCTTGGCAACCGAAAGGCGCCGCTCGGATAGCGAGATGGTCTTGATCCGCCAGCCGGGCATCCTTTCAGAAAGCGATCCGAGCGAGCGCATTTCGACCAAGCAGGGGGCGCAGTTGATATCCCAGAACAGCATCATCGTCGGCGCGCCGCGCCAATCCTCGATCTTGACGATGGTGGATTCGTCGAGCGCCCCGGAGCGAAACACCCGCTGGCCCGAGACCACGGTGGTTTCCGCATCAGTGCGCTCCTCCGCGGCCGGTTCCGGCTGTTCCTGTGCCGAGACGCTGGCCGCCGCTATCGCGGCTGTGGAAACCAACAAAACTGTGATACTGCGAACTATATAGATCACTAATAAATCGCATTAGTAATACCTGGGTATCTGCGGGTTTGCAAGAGGACATTGAACAGGATCAAATTGCGGGTGGTTTTTGGCTGCCGATGAAGATGTCTGGCGCGCCGGGCGGTGGTCGCGCAGATGTGAGGTAGTGGGCGGCGAAGGGACGTTTATCATGGCCGGACATCACGTCCCGTGCCAATGTCTCGGCTGGTGTGAAAGGGAGGGAATCGCGATGGATTTTGCAGGCAAGATCGCTGTCATTACCGGCGGCGGCACCGGCATGGGGCGCGAACTGGCGCGGGCCTTGACTGGCGCGGGCTGTTCGGTGGCGATGTGCGATGTTTCCGAACCGAATATGGCAGAGACCGCGCGATTGTGCCGTGACGCCGCGCCGCAGGGAACGATGGTCTCCACCTACCGCGCAGATGTCGCGATCGAGGCGGAGATGAACGGCTGGGCCGATGCGGTTCGCGCCGAATTCGATACCGACAAAATCCACCTGCTGTTCAACAATGCCGGGATCGGCGGCGGAGGCAGCTTCGTTGCCGGCGATCGCGCGGCGTGGGAGCGAACCTTCGAAATCTGCTTCTACGGCGTGATCCACGGTGTGCGCGCCTTCCTGCCGCTGCTCAGGAATGCGAGCGAGGGGCGCATCGTCAACACCTCGAGCATCAACGGCTTCTGGGCGACTTTGGGGCCGGGACGTCCGCACACCGCCTATTCGGCAGCGAAATTCGCGGTGAAGGGATTTACCGAGGCACTGATCGAAGACCTCGCGCTCAATGCGCCGCACATCGGATGCTCGGTCGTGATGCCCGGCCATATCGGCACCGAGATCGCGGGCAATTCGATGCGCATTCAGGGTGCGGTCGAAGGCGAATTGAACTTCGGCGGCGCGGACGCGGCCGCGCTGACCGCCGACGAGCTCATTGAGCAGGCCAACGCCGCCTTCCGCGACACCGCGCCGATGACGGCGGCCGAAGCGGCCAAGGTCATCCTCGACGGCGTCCGCGCGGGCAAGTGGCGCATCCTGGTCGGCAAGGATGCGGAGTTCCTCGATCAATGTGTGCGCGCCGATCCGGAAGCGGCCTATACGCCCCAATTCACCGAAAAGCTGAAAGCGGCAGGGCATTTAGGCGTGTTATAGACGATCGCAGTTGCCGATCCGAACGACTGCCTCTGGGTCGATCAGCAACGCCTTACTCGGCTGCGATCAACGACAGCTGTCGTTTTCTCTCACCGGAATGCAGTCAAGCAGGTCTCCACCTAAGGGTGGCCATAAGCTGGGCCGAAGCGCAATTCTGAAAGCGGTCTTACGGCTTTCCCGCGCTTCTGGAAGATTCCTGCCCTTCAGCAAGCGACCCCATAGAAGACATCGGCGATCTGGGTTAGGTCCGGTTGGTGAGCTTCTTCGTCTATCACCGTTACGGCAACGCCGAGCGCGATCCGCCGATATCGATTTTTCCATCTCTTTTGGATTAGCTCGACGTGCGCCTAGACGACGAAGAGCACACGTCCATTTCGGTCATCCACGAGAGCGAATGGGGCCTCGGCGTCTATCATGGCGGATATGTCACTTGGGAAAATGTCGAAGGTGACGGAGAGCCTCGCCACATGCGAAAAGTGCCTCGGGAGAAGGTTCTGGCGTTGATGGTGATGGCCGCGACGGGCGACCTTTCGAGCTTAGAAGCGGAGCAATGGGAAGCAGGCTACTGACGGCAGCTTTCCACCCACAACCGGCCATGAGCGGGGTCGAAGCGCAATCCTGAAAGCGGTCTTGCGGCTTTCCCGCGCTTCTGGAAGATTCCTGCCGTTCAGCAATCGACCCCGTTGCGGACGTCGCTGCAACGCCCTGAATTGATCGCGTCTCGTGAGCATCAGTCCAGCTATCCATCTTCAGCCCGCTTCTGACGCCAGAAGGCGAAAAGGTAGGCGAGACCAGACAAGCCTGCGCCACAAATGAGTGCCCACGAGCTGGCATTGTTGAACTCGTAGGCCGGATGGTTTCGAAAAAGCCAATGAAGGCCAACGTGGATCACGCAAAACACCGACAATGCAACCCGAACCCGTTCGTTATTGGTAGCGAGCAAGATGCCGGCAAAAAGCGGAACATGAGCCCATATGAATATCTCTCTGCCGAGCTCGTCAGGAAGGAAGCTTGTGATCGGCAGCACACGCCACTCGTGCCGAAACGCCGCCTCGATTTCATGCGCAAATAGAAAGGACAACATTAGGGCATAGATTGTTTTGGTCAGCATGATTGACGCGCTCGCTACTAAGAATGGGCAAATGCTTGTCTCAGTCTCCAATCTAGTGGCCAAGGCTAGGGAGGAAAGCCAGCATTCCGAAATCCACCCAATCCCCGCCATCCGCGCCATCGCGCTAGCAATCCGAAAGCCGACACGCCCCGCCCTTCGACGCGCGCAGCCCCCGCACAGCGCGCAAACGCAATTGCCACGATTCTTGCGCGGTCTATAGGCAACCACATGGCTGCCTCGCGCGTATCCCATTGAGATGAACCCGTCTGTCGCTCTTCCTGCGCGCCGCGCGCAAGGGGCCGTGGGCCTTGTGCTGGCGCTGGCGATTGCGGGGAGCTGGCTCGGCATTCATGCCTGGGGCATGTTCATCTTCGAGCTCACCTGGACCAATTGGCCCTTCGCGCTTGCCGTCGCGGCGGTGCAGTGCTGGCTCTCGGTCGGGGTGTTCATCGTTTGTCATGATGCGATGCACGGCAGCCTTGTGCCCGGCCACCCGCGCGCCAATGGCGCGATCGGCGCGGTGCTGCTGGCGCTTTATGCCGGGTTTGCGTGGAAGCAGTTGCGCGATGCGCATTTCGCTCACCACAAGCTTGCGGGCCGCGCGGGCGATCCTGATTTCGACGAGTACAATCCGGCCGATTTCTGGCGCTGGTATGGCACCTTCTTCCGGCGCTATTTCGGTTGGCGCTCGATCCTCTATGTCCACACCGTGGTGGGCATCTCCTGGCTGGTGCTCGGCATCCCGATGGCGCAGATCGTGCTGCTTTACAGCCTCCCGGCGCTCGCCTCGTCGCTGCAATTGTTCTATTTCGGCCCCTTCCGCCCGCACCGCCATATGCCCGGCGACAGCGGTCCGGACTTCGTCGACCGGCATAATACCCGCAGCGAGGACTTCGGCACGCTGGCGAGCCTCGCCACCTGCTTCCATTTCGGCTATCATCTTGAACATCATCGCCGTCCTGACGTGCCATGGTGGGCGCTGCCTGGTGCGCGCCGGACAGGGGTGGGCAAGGCTGAACCGATTGCAAAGGTGCCCGCATGAGCTGGCTCGA
>JBJTTE010000073.1:0-5916 GCA_046080005.1 Erythrobacter sp. | reverse complement strand
CAAAATGTCGAGGGTTATTGAAGGTGCCCACCTCATTTCTCTTTGTGTTGAGTTATCATGCTTTACCTTAGTTTTTTCCCCTTTCCTACACCCTCACGCCCAGCATACCCTCCCCCCCAAGCGTCGGCCTTGCGCACCACCTCCCGCCCCGCGCCCCAACCCCGCCAGCCCCTCGGCGTAACGCCTGAGGGGGAGGGCAGGGGCTTCGGGCACGCGGCGAGGGGGAGAGCCAGCGGAGGGCGGGGCGCTTGCTGTTGTGTTTGCTTTGCTGAGGAGCCCCGCGCCCTTGATCCGTTCCCTCGCGCTCTTGGCCACTGCGTGCGCTTCCGCTGCTTGCCATGCGCGGCGCGCGGTCGGTGCGGGTGAGGGGCGCGGTTCTGAGGGGCTGGCCTGTTTCGCGCCATGGCTCACGCAGCGCGCGGCGGAGCGCTCTCCGGTGAGCCAGCACGCACCCGCCCTCGCGCTGGCCGCAGCGCGGACCCTCGGCACGCGGGAGAGCACGGTTCCGGCCTGAGCGGGCCGCGATCACCGGGCCGGGGCGTCGGAAAACGCCCCAAAAGCCGCCGAAAAATCGCTAAATCCCTGATCAAAAAGCAAAAGGCTCGTTTTTCGAGGCCCCCTAGCGCGTTCCAGGCCCCCGCTAGCCGCGGCTAGACCCCCTCCAGACCCCGTTTAGGCCCCCGCCAGACCCCTGCTTGCACGGCGCTCAAACGCGTCCAGAGCGGCGAAGGTCACCACCCCGCTCGCCACCATCCACAGGAAGGCACCGGGCATGTCGAAGCCGTAGTCGAGCACCGCCAGCACCGCGATCTGCACCACGATCGCCCCCAGCGCCGCGCGCGAACTGGTCGACCATCCGGCCAGCCCGACGATGATCGGCACCGCCAGCACAGCAGCAATCGCGCCCGCATCCAGCACCAGATTGCGCAGGCTCTCGCCCTGCGCCGCGAGCCACGCCGCCACCGCCGCCGCGCCCACGGTCGCAACCCGCGCCGCGCGCAGCAGGGCGAGGGGAGTTGCGTTCGGATTCAGGCGCTTATACCCGCTTTCTGTGACCACGGCTGACACCGCGAGCAGCGCGGAATCGACCGAGGAGAGGATCGCGGAGACCAACGCTCCGGTGAAGATGATCATCAGCCATTCGGGCAGCAAGGCCTTGGCCAGGCTGGGCAAATAGGCCTCGTCCACCCCCAGCGTCACGCCCAGCACCGGCGCGAGCTGCGGGCCGAAAAGGCCGAAGCTGACCGGGATCAAGCCCACGGTCAGGTAGATCGCTGCCCCGAGCAAGGCTCCCCGCCGCGCGACCTCGGGCGAACGGGCGGCCAGCGTGCGGGCGAGCGCCTCCTGGCTCACCATCGTCCCGGCAATGGGGATCAGCCACAGCTCGACCCGTTCGACCCAGCTCTCCCCCGGGGCGGTAAAGCTCCAGACCGCAGGGGGGGCTGAGGCCCACATCGCACTCACGCCGCCCGACGCGTTCACCATCAGCACGAACAGCACCATGATCGCGGCGATGATGATCGCGCCCTGCAAGATGTCGGTAACGACGTCGCCCGCCAGCCCGCCGAACATCGTGTAGGTCATCACCAGCAGCATCGCGGCGATCAGCGCGAAGGTGAAGTCGATCCCGGATGCGCTGGCAATGATCGTTGCAAAAGCAGAGAGTTGCGCGGCGGACCAGGTTGTGGCGGAGAGCGCGATCACGCCGGCCGCCAGGCTCTCGGTGCCCGGACCGAAGCGGCTTCGCAGGAAATCGGCGATGGTAATGAAGCCCCCGCTGCGCAGACGGTAAGCGAAGAACAGCGCGATCGCGAGGATGCCGATCGCATAGGCAAACGGCTCCGCGCGTGCGCCCGCAATGCCATCGCGTGCGACCTCGCCCGAGGTGGCGATCAGGCTTTCCGAGGCGAACCAGGTCGCAAACAGCGACATGCCGACAGCCATCGGCCCAAGGCTGCGACCGGCCACAAGATAGTCGGCATCAGACTTCGCCCCGCGTCCGGCCCATATCGCAAGCGCGATCTGGATGGCGACGTAGGCGAAGGTCAGCATGAGCGTCGTGGTTATGGCGGTGGTCCCCCAAACTCGGTGCTGCGGCAGGGACCCTGTCGCCCCCCTCAGCACGGGTCACATTCGGGCAAGACCCTAACTCCGCGCCGGGCCAGCGCAAGGGGACAGCGGGCGCTATCGTCAGGCACCTGCATCCCCTGCCAAGGCGGCTGCATAGCTGACAACGGGCGGGGCAAGTGCAAGGGAGCGCCCCATGATCTTTTTCACTCGCAAGTCTGCCGCCCTGATCCTCGCCGCCGCCCTGTCGCTGACGGCGGTGGCCGAGGCGGGGACGCTCAATTCCAATCTCCAGATCGAGGCCGGGCATACGTTCGAGCTGGGCGGCGGGCAGCCGGCGGGTTTTACCGTCACCGGCACCAACACCGGGCCGGTCGGCGTGGCGGTGCTCGGCCAGCGTGAGGGCAAGGCGGCAGAGGTGCGCGGCACGGTTGCGCCCGGCGGCAAGGTCGAGGCGAATTTCGCGGCGGGCGAGATGGCGCTGCTGCGCAACACCTCGGATAGCCGCATGGCGCGGCTGACGCTCAAGATCACCGGAGATACGTTGAGCCTCGGGATGACCTATTCGGCCAATCCGCAGCGCTGATCAGTCTGCGATGCGCGCGAGTTCGACCGTCGCATGCCCGCGCGCAACCATCCCGAGTCTCTCGGCAGCGGCGCGGCTGACATCGATCATGCGGCCCCGGGTAAAGGGTCCGCGATCATTGATCCGCACCACGACGCTGCGGCCATTGGCTGGGTTGGTAACGCGCACCAGTGTGCCGAACGGCAGGGTGCGATGCGCAGCTGTCATCGCGGCATTATCGAACCTCTCGCCGCTGGCGGTGCGGCGGCCATGAAACTTGGCTGCATAATAGGAAGCACTGCCGCGTCCGAGCACGGTTTCCTGCGGGGCAGAGGGCGCGGGTTCATCTGCAATCGGTGCTGCGGGAGGGGCAGTCACATCGGCGGTGGGCGGCAAGGGCACGAGTTCGATTATGGCAGCGCTCGCGGCAGGATCGATCCCGACGTTGGGGTCGGCTGGCCCCGCCGCAGACGAAGCGGCGATCGGAACCAGGCCAAGCAGGCCAATTATGGCAAGCATGGGCGCTCGTTCGCGGGCAAGTCTGCGGGTCACAGGCGTGCGGGCATCTAGGCCGTTTATGCGTATTTCCCTCCGCATGACCGCGCGGATACGGGCTGGGTCGCACAAATGGCAAATCGGCTCGGCGGTTTATCGCCGGGAGGGTTCTGCTGGGCACCGAGGTGAGCCGGAAACACGGTGAAGCGTTAAGGGCGCCCTTGTGGACGAACGGGATATCAGGCGAATTTGAGGGGCCCGACTCGGCAAGCAGGGGTGGGAAGGGTGCGCACTGCAGATCTATGGCGCAATGCAAATGGGGCCGACATTGCTGCCGACCCCACTCTCACCGACGTGTGGATGACCCTGGCTCTGGATGCGTCCGGCGAACCTTCTGCTTCCTTTGCAACGGGCCATGCTTGGCGCCTGGTGTCTCGCCTCTGGCAGTCTGGTCTTGCGACCGACTTCACCAGAGATCTGTCACCGGTGCTCGCGCCGACATCCGGCTTTGCTCCTGCGGGCCATACGGTCCCAGATCCGGCCTGAGCCTTCCGGTTTCCGCCGCCTCGCGCATTCGCTTGGCCGAGACCGCGTCCATTTACCGTTCACAAGAGCTGCGGCTTGAAGGCTTTCACCATCTCCGCTGCACTTCCGCTCGGCCAGGTTCTTGGCCTGTCCGGTGTTACCGCGTCGCTCCGACCCTTAGGTTGAGCTGCCTTGCCTTTGGCCGAGGCCTCCTGCAATACAGCTCCAGATCGGCGCGGGGACAAGTTTCACCGCCACCTTTGGGATAATAACTCCAGTAACTTCAGGTCCTTGCGGCTTCCGTTCCTGATGCTTCTTTTCCCGAAGACAGATGAAGAGTGCGCCTGAATCGGCGTTCTGACAACATTCCGGCAGGCTAGTTTTCCACTTCAGGCATATTGGCCTGTGGACACGAGTGGATAAATCAACGGTTCGTCGCATTTGTCACGAATTGCGAAGAAAAGCGGGAACGAAACTGCCTTCAAATGTTCATAATCGCGGGGCCATCCGCCATCCCGAGCATCCCGACTCGGTTTGTGTCTCTCAGTCTCGACCGATCAGGCGTCGCGGTTGCGGCGTGACAGCAATCGCAGGCGCAATCCGTTGAGCTTGATGAAGCCCTCGGCATCCTTCTGGTCATAGGCTCCGGCGTCGTCTTCGAAGGTGACGTGCGCTTCGGAATAGAGCGAGAAGGGCGACTTGCGCCCGACCACGCTCGCCAGCCCCTTGTAAAGCTTGAGCCGCACCGTGCCGGTCACCTTGTCCTGGCTGTGGTCGATAGCGGCCTGCAGCATCTCGCGCTCTGGCGAGAACCAGAAGCCGTAGTAGATCAGTTCGGCATAGCGCGGCATCAACTCGTCCTTGAGATGCGCCGCGCCGCGATCCAGCGTGATCTGCTCGATGCCGCGATGCGCGCGGGCGTAGATCTCTCCGCCGGGGGTCTCGTACATGCCGCGGCTCTTCATGCCGACGAAGCGGTTCTCGACCAGATCGAGCCGCCCGATCCCGTGCTTGCGACCGAGATTATTGAGCGCGGAGAGCAGTCCGGCAGGTGACATGGCTTCGCCGTTAAGCGCCACGCCGTCACCCTTTTCAAAATCCACCGTAATGTATTCGGGCTGGTCGGGCGCGTCCTCTGGGTTGACCGTGCGCGAATAGACGTAATCGGGGGTCTCCTCCCACGGAGCCTCCAGCACTTTGCCTTCATACGAGGTATGCAGCAGGTTCGCGTCGGTCGAGAACGGGCTGTCGCCGCGTTTGTCACGGGGCACCTGGATCTTATGCGCCTCGGCCCCGGCAATCAGCGCGGTGCGGCTGGTCAGATCCCACTCGCGCCACGGGGCGATGACCTTGATGTCCGGATCAAGCGCATAGGCCGAAAGCTCGAAGCGCACCTGATCATTGCCCTTGCCGGTTGCGCCATGGGCGATGAAGTCGGCCCCCGTCTGGTGCGCGATCTCCACCAGACGCTTGGAGATCAGCGGCCGGGCGATCGAGGTTCCAAGCAGATAGTCGCCCTCGTAGCGGGCGTTGGCACGCATCATCGGGAACACAAAATCGCGGACAAATTCCTCGCGCAGGTCTTCGATAAAGATGTGGTTATCGGGGATGCCCATCGCCCGGGCCTTGGCGCGCGCGGGTTCGATCTCCTCCCCTTGGCCGAGGTCTGCGGTAAAGGTCACCACCTCAAGCCCGCGCTCAACGCTCAGCCACTTGGCGATGACGCTGGTATCGAGACCGCCCGAATAGGCGAGGACGACTTTCTGGGGGTGGGCCATGGCAGTTCCTCAGGGAGATGAATGCGCGCGCCCCTAACAGCGGGAAGCGGGCGGGGCAATCAGCCTTGGCACAAGCGGCTGAGGATCACACATTGTGCAGCGATCCACTTTTCATAAATCGATGCTACGCCTTATGCGGCAAGGGCGAATTGGCTGCATACAGGGGATGGCATGCTGACAATGTGGGACAAGGCGCGCGAGTTGGCCGAGCTGACCCCACCCGAGCGCAACCGGTGGGTGGATTTCCTGCGCGCGGTCTCGATCATGGCGGTGGTGACCGGGCATTGGCTGATGGCCGGGCTCTACGTCAATGCTGCGGGGGAGTTGCTGCGCGGGGATCTGCTGTCAGAGTCGGTTTCGAAAGTCATTCAGAGCGTGCCAATCGGCGGATCATGAGCATGGCGGCGGCGGCGTAGAGGAAGGCTGCGGCGGATTTGAGGGTGGCTTCGACGTCCTTGGCGAGGCGCCGGTTTCGGTTGATCCAAG
>JBJTTE010000072.1:0-3027 GCA_046080005.1 Erythrobacter sp. | reverse complement strand
TCGAGAGGATCACACCGGCCTCATATAGACCATTCTCGACTGGGTAGTTTTCCATTGAATATCGTCTCAACTGCCGCGCTATGCGCCAGAACCAATCCCGCGAATGCTTGATGCAGGCGGCGCCTTCAGAATAGATGCAGTTGCGAAACGGATGTTCGTACATCCCGACGACAAAATCAGGACTATCCGCCATCTCCTCGACGAACGTTGAAATGTCGCCAATAACCTGTACGTTGCCGTCGACGTATACGATGTAGTCGTAGACGGGAAGCATCAACCCAGGATGCATCTTGACAAACCGGTTTTGCAAGGTGGGAGAATACTCGGGCATCGAGAAGCGCACGGGCGTCCACTCGGTGAGGCCCGAGAGGTCCAGATCGCTGAATACAAAAAAATCGACGCCAGCAGTACCGGGTCGCTCGACCGGTATCGTATCGTATTCACCTATCACACAGGTGTAGACTGCAATTCTTTTGGTCATTGTTCCGAACCATTCCAAGTGAGACCTACTCTCATACCAAAGATGGCGCGCATTTCGAGTCGCAATTTGATCAACTCTCTTGCGAAGCCAAGAACGCGGGCGGAGTCAGCGGAACTCTGCTTGGTTTGGTGCGTCAGTCCGGCAATTGCGTCTGTCGTTGAGTAGGCCTAGTTCCCGGGCGTTGGGCTCGCCGTGCGGACAAGCATCCCTCCGTTCTCTGAGTCCCTAATGACTCCGCAAACGAAGCGCGCTTGCTCTTCCGCCAAATGCGGCCCGATAGGCAAGCTGAGTACTTCGTTCGCTAACTGACGGGCGAGCGGCAAGGCACCGTCAGACAACCCAAGTTTCTGGTAGGCGACTTGCATGTGGGGGGGGACCGGATAGTGGATGATCGTTCCTACACCCGCACTGACAAGTGCATCCTGCAGTTTCTTCCGGTTCGTCGTTCGGATGACGTAGAGGTGCCATGCGCATTCGCATTCACGCTTCACCTCGGGCAAAATCACCGGAACGCCTCGTAGTTCAGAATTGTAGATTTCCGCAATCCGCGTCCGGCGGTTGTTCCATTCATCAAGATAGCGCAACTTGACGCGAAGTATGGCCGCATGAATCGGATCGAGGCGTGAGTTGACACCCTCGACTTCATTGAAGTATTTCGTCCTGCTGCCGTAGTTCCGGAGTACGGCAATCCTTTCAGCAAGGATTGAGTTCGAAGTCGTTACGGCGCCCGCATCACCGAAGGCTCCAAGGTTCTTCCCCGGATAGAAACTCCAGCAGACAATGTCTCCGTGGGAGCCGATTCTCCTTCCCTTGTATCGGGCTCCGTGGGCCTGTGCTGCATCTTCAACAACATGGATCCCTTGTGAACGCGCAAGCTCCAGAATCGGGTCAATATCCACAGGTTGACCGTAGAGATGGACTGGCAGAATTACACGTGTCCTGGACGTAAGCTTGTGACGAATACCAGTTGCCGTGATGAGGTGAGTGCCCGGGTCGGGCTCCACCGGGACCGGGCGTGCGCCGAGTGCAGTCACAGCAAGCCAGGTTGCGATGTAGGTATTCGAAGGAACGATAACTTCGTCACCCTTTGATACGCCGAGGGCTCGCAACGCGAGTTCAAGCGCGTCCAAGCCGTTTGCAAGCGAGACACAATGTTCCGCCTCGCAGTAACCGGCCCACTCCCGCTCGAATGCTTCAACCTCCGGCCCCAGCACATACCATCCGGAATTCAGTACGCGTTGTATGGCATCGTCAAGCTCAACCTTGAGCTCGCGGTAGGTTGCGCCTAGGTCCAGAAATGGGATCATTATTTTATCCTATTTTTGTTTGGTGCTGTTGATTTCGTGAGGAACCATTTGTTTACCGCGCACCCCATCGCGAGGTGCGTCTTCAGCCGCCGCGGGCGGTTCTTTTGCCTGCGCGTTGGCCCATGAAGAGCAGCATTCCTAGTTGGTGGCTTGGCACCTTGACACTGCGCCAAATCGACGGTCCCTACGGTTAGAATCAGAGAGAATTTGCTTCAGTTCAGATTGAGCGAAGTCAGGCCAAAGCGTGTCTGTGAAAGTGAGTTCGCTATAGGCTGCATGCCAAAGCAGGAAGTTCGAAAGTCTTCGGTCCCCCCCGGTCCGGACGATTAAATCGGGCGGCGAACAATGTGCGAGATCGCTTCTCGCCGAGATGGCTGTAAAGGTGACATTTACATTCCTATGTACAAGACGTCCGACGTTGCGCTCGATGTACTTGGCGATCAATCTGAAGATCGTATCGATCTCCATGGAAGGCCTTGCCGAGTTCTCAGTTGAGAAGGTGTATAGCGTGAGTGCCGACAGGTGGGCTTCCGTTGCCCATTCGATCAGCCGGCGCGCAACAGAGGCGCCGCGCAGATGCCCGGCGGTGCGCAGCAATGCCCTTGCACTCGCCCAGCGACCATTTCCGTCCATAATGATTGCAAGATGCATGATCTAACCAAAAACTAAGCATTTGCGCAGTGGAGCGCAGACTCGGCTATGCTGTCGAGTCTTTGTCGTTCGGACGCCGAGACGTCATCGGTACGAGGCGAATGTTGCACTCTTGGATCGCCTCGAGCTCTGAGGCTGAATACTCTTTTGGCTCACGGTGGGTGATAATGCGATAGCTTCCGTCAATACTTGAGCGTGAGTAGATGTACTCCAGCGTAAGCGTGCCGGATTTCCGGAATAGTTGGACGAGGTGCTGTACCGGGCTTGTATCGGGCGGTAAATCGTCAAAATCGATATTCACGATATCGAAAATCCGCTTTGGATGCGGCCGCTGTTCAGGCTTGAAATAGACACGGAAGTACATTCGTCGTCCTTCTGGTGTGGCAGTGGCATGAGCGTCCGTTCTGCTCTATTTCACCGACAGGAAGGGTTGCCCGTCGTGCGAAGCACATTTTCGCTGCTAGTGGATTGAACGCGACGAAGGAATCCGAATTGGGATTTCCTTCTGGCTTGCGCCGTGCGAGTCATGCTGATGCGCACTGGAATATCCTTCACCGTCACAGACGACGACCGTTCCCGGCTCGGGAC
>JBJTTE010000071.1:0-6757 GCA_046080005.1 Erythrobacter sp. | reverse complement strand
GTTTGATTACCAGGCTTTGAGCACGCCTGACGGCATCATTGCTCAGCTTTTTGGTCCCGTGTCGGGCCGGCGGACGGATGCATTCATGGTCAAGCAAAGCGGGGTGAGGGGGATGTTGGACCAGTATTGCTGGGATGAGGGCGGGAGGCAGTATTTTGTGTATGCGGATGCGGGGTACACCTCGGACCCTTTCATAGCATCATGGGCGGCCTTGCTGGCCAGCCGCGCCGCATTCGTGGTGGCTGGATAGCAGAGATCGTGCCGCTCGATCTCGGCAATGTCATCGCCGCCGCCCGCCCCCTTGCGCTTGCCCACTTGGCTATCGGAGCAAACCGCATAGGATCGCAGAGGGGTCTGACTATCGATTGTCCATTCCCGGATCGTTTGATTGACCAGCGCCAGCGATGGCAGCAGCACCAATACCGTGCCGCCAGCGCCCACCATATCTTCTGCGATCTTTAGCCCGGTAAAGGTCTTTCCCGTGCCGCAAGCCATGATCAGCTTACCGCGATCAGCCTCGGCCAGCCCGCTGCGAACAGCCTCCAGCGCCTTGGTCTGATGCTCGCGCAATTCCTTGGGCGGCTCCAGCCGGATTTCGCCATTGATCAGGAACGCTGACCAATCAATCGGGCTTGCCTCCAACTCGGATATCCCGATGCTAGTCACGTTCAAATCATCGAACAATGCGCTGGCTTTGGAGCTAAATTCCCGCCCCGTGGTTTCGATAATCAGCCCGCGCGTGAAATACCTTCCCATGGCCGCCCTGGTGGCAAGAAACGTATCAACCCCGCCCTTGGGGATGCTGCTACCTTCCCGGTAGAATTTGCACTGGATCGCGCAAAAGCTATCCTCGCCCCTGATCTTGGCAACGGCATCAATGCCATTGTCCCCGGCTGGCAGCCCTTGCTGGCGCGCCCACGTGGCGAAATCCCAGCAGTCCTCATATTCCTGCACCATACCGGGATCGCGCTGCATAAACACAATCGCCAGCCGCTCGAAATAGGTGCCCTTCTCCCGCTCGGTCTGGGAATGCTCCCGATACTGGGCGAGAAGCTGGCGAAGCGGCGTTTGCATGGATCGACCCCTGAATCTGGACAGTTAGTAGCTAACCGCACCCGCTCGCCGCGCCAATTATTTTCCTAAATCATCTGGGAAAATCAGATTTCTCGATATCGCTGCATTCAGAGATATGGGCGCGGGCAGGTTTCCTATTTCGACCTACTTTAGCCATCGCCCTCGCGCGCGTGAAACCGCCGGAAAAACTGAATTAGCGTTTTAAGTGCGGTTTGGCACCGCTCGCGGATAGGCACGTGCAGAGATTTCCCTACCCCCTTCCCGTGTCGCGCCTATGTTGCACGGACCCGCCGGAATTGATCGGAAAGCCGCGAAAATCGCCGGAAAACCGCGCAACAAGGTGCAACATGGCAAATCCGGCTCCAGCCGCGCCAACTTTGAAAAAATATCAAACTTTCAAAGGGTTTAATGGTAGCGGAGGAGGGACTCGAACCCCCGACACGCGGATTATGATTCCGCTGCTCTAACCGGCTGAGCTACTCCGCCCCAAGGGCTTCCGGCGGGATATGTCGCACCGGAGTCGGGCGCTGGGTCTCCCCTAGCGCGAGGCGCGCCATTAGGGGGCTGACCGCGCGGGGTCAAGCCCTCGCGCGCGGCGGTGTTTCACAAGCTTGCCCGTCCCCGAAAGGCGCAGGTCTTGACCAGGTCCCACGGCCCGCCGCGATAGTGCCACAGCTCGAGCGCGGGGAAGGTGAAAGCGCCTTTGGCCGCCCATGCTGCCAGCGTCGGGGCAAGGCTGGCCTGCAGCGCCCTCGCCTCCTCCTTCGTTACCTTGTTCTGGATAGTGATGTGCGGACGCGGCTCGTGCAGGTCCTGCGCGGTCAGACTGCCATGGAAGTGCTCGGCAATCAGGCCGCGCAGGGACAGAAGCTGCGGCGCTTCGAGCGCGATGGCAGTGCCCTTGCCGAGGTCCATCACGCCTTTCGCGGCGCCTTGCGGTGCCGCAAACTCGCGCGCCACTATGGGGAGAAAGTCGCGCAGCTCGTCAAGCAGCGAGGGCGCAAAGGAATGGAACAGCGTGACGTGGGCGTGGAGATGGTTCTTTTCGGGCGGATAATGCGCGCGGCGCAGGCCCTCGGCAAAGCCCGCAAGATCGGGCGGCAGCGCAGCAGTGAGGATGAACGGGTCAGCCATGGGACCTCCCCAAAGGAAAGATCACATCTCGCCCCGCTCTTTGCGGATCGCGTACCACTTGGCGACATAGGCATTGTGTTCGGCAAGCGTCGCCGCAAACCAATGCCCGCCGGTGCCATCGGCGACCATGAACAGCGCACCCGTATTTTCGGGGTTCACCACCGCGGCGATGCTGGCACGGCCCGGGTTGGTGATCGGTCCTTCGGGCAGGCCGACGCGGGTGTAGGTGTTATAGCCGTTGATCGCAGCAATTTCGGATTGGCGGATACGGCGACCGAGCGGCTTGCCCTTGGTGATCGGGTAGATGATCGTCGGATCGGCCTGCAACAGCATCCCAGTGCGCACCCGGTTCGAATAGAGCCCGGCGACCATCCGGCGCTCTTCAGGCTTGCCGGTTTCCTTCTCGACGATGGAGGCGAGCGTCAGCGCGTCGCGCATGGTGCTGACCGGGATCTGCGGGGAGCGCTTCGCCCATTCCTCGGCCAGCGCCTTGTCCATCGCCGCCTGCATCTGCTCGACCACGCTCTTGCGGGTCTGGCCACGCTCGAAGGTGTAGGTGTCGGGGAGGATCGAGCCTTCGGGCGGAACCGCGACATCGCCGGTCAACAGCTCCTCGCCCATCAACCGTTCCCAGACCAGGATCGAGGGCATGCCTTCGGGGATCGTGACAAAGCGGCGGATCACATCGCCCGTCTGGAAGGCGGCGAGGATGTCAGCCTGGCTCATATCGGGGCTGAGCAAAAACTCGCCTGCCTGGATCGGAGCAGCGGAGCCAAACAGGCGTGCCTGAAGCACAAAGCCGGAGGCCGAGGAGATCAGCCCTTCGGCTTCGAGCTTCTCGGCGACCGAGCCTACCGAGGCCCCGGCGGGGATGACGAAGCCCGTGTCCTTTGCGACGGTCGCTCCACCAAGCGCGGTCCACGCCAGCGCAAGCGCAGCCAGCGCGAGGCCAATCACGCCCAACATCAGGCCCCGCGCCCGCGTCATACCATCAGTCCAGCTTCTGCATGATGATCGAGGCGTTGGTGCCGCCGAAGCCGAAGGAATTGTTGAGCACCGCGCGCACCTGCCGCTTCTTGGCCACCAGCGGCACCAGATCGATGCCTTCGGTGCCGTCATCAGGATCGTGGAGGTTGAGCGTGGGCGGCACGATCTGGTCGCGCATCGCGAGGATGCAGAAGATCGCTTCGACCGCGCCTGCCCCGCCCAGAAGGTGGCCGATCGCGCTCTTGGTCGAAGACATTGACGCGCCGCTCAGGCCATCGCCCAGCACGCGCTTGATCGCGGCGAGCTCGATGGTGTCAGCCATGGTCGAAGTCCCGTGGGCGTTGATGTAGTCGATATCGCCCGGGCCGAGGCCGGCCTTCTTCAGCGCCATGCGCATCGCGAGCTCTGCGCCGCGACCTTCGGGGTGCGGAGCGGTGACGTGATAGGCGTCGCCGGAAAGGCCATAGCCGGTGACTTCGGCATAGATCTTGGCGCCGCGCGCCTTGGCGCGCTCATATTCCTCCAGCACCACCACGCCCGCGCCCTCGCCCATGACGAAGCCGTCACGGTTGCGGTCATAGGGGCAGCTGGCTTCGGTCGGGCGGTCGTTCATGCTCATGTTGAGCGCGCGCGCCTGCGCGAAACCGGCGATACCGAGCGGGTTGATGGTGCTTTCCGCGCCGCCCGCGAGCATCACGTCGGCATCGTCCGCCGCGATCATCCGTGCCGCATCGCCAATCGAATGCGCGCCAGTGGAGCACGCCGTCACGACCGCATGGTTCGGACCCATGAAGCCATATTTGATCTGCACCTGACCGGTGATGAGGTTGATCAGGCGACCATGGACAAAGTGCGGGCTGACCCGGCCGGGGCCGCGTTCGTGGAGATTCACGCTCTCGATCTCGATCCCCGGCAGTCCGCCGATCCCGGCGCCGATCGAGCAGCCGGTGCGCTCCTTCTCGGCTTCGGTCATGTCGGTGAGGCCCGCATCTTCGAGCGCCTGCCCGGCGGCATCTATGCCAAAGACGATAAAGGGATCGACCTGACGCTGGATCTTGTGATCGACGCGCTTGTCCGGATCAAAGCCCCAGGGGTGGTCCTTGGGCTTCACTTCGCAAGCAATGGTGCATTTCTGGTTGGCGGTATCGAAGCGGGTGATCTGCCCCGCCCCGTTTTCACCGGCAATCACATTGGCCCACGAGGTCTCCACGTCGCCCCCAAGCGGGGTGACAAGACCGAGGCCGGTTACAACCACACGGCGCATAGTGTTCTCCCAAACGCACGACAGGCTCAACCCGCAAGGGCTGAGCCTGTCTGAACCCTTTCGCCCCTGCGGGCAATCACCCGATCAGGGCCGGTCTTTGCGGTGCTTCGACAGGCGTAGGACCGCAGGCAAGCGGGCTATTGAAGAGCTTTAGCCCTTGTTTTCCTCGATATACTTGGTGGCATCGCCGACCGTCGTGATCTTCTCGGCCGCATCGTCGGGGATTTCGACGCCGAATTCCTCTTCGAACGCCATCACCAGCTCAACGATGTCGAGGCTGTCAGCGCCCAGATCGTCGATGAAGCTCGCATCCTGGGTGACCTTGTCGGCCTCAACACCGAGATGCTCGATAACAATCTTCGCCACCCGGCCAGCAGTATCGCTCATGATATTCCCTCTTAGAACTGGGGTTAGGTAAAATCTGCGTTCGCCGTAATCAAGCGATGTGCGATGCGCAAGTGGCGATGACGCTCAACGCGTGGCTTGGCTTTCGCTACGGAGCGTGCGCTGACGTTCGGCCCTCGCGCGTGAGGCGATGCGAGCAAGGCCTTCTTGGGGTTCTAACTTGCGCGGACTGATCGCCAGCACTGCGTCATAAATGCGCGCCGCACTTTCCAGATCACCGCTGCTCTTATGAAATAAGCCAATATTGAATAAGACTTTGATATCGCTGGGATTGTTCGCCTCAAGTGCAGCAAATGCGTCGCAAGCGGCAACAACGTCAGTGTTTGTCAGGCGGAGCGCGTCTCGGAAGGCGGGGTGATCAGCCCGCGCAATCCCGCTGCGGCTTTCAAGCAGGCGGATGCCCTCCGCCTGGTAAATCGGGGCAAGATCGAGCCGCACCCCATCCGCGAATTGTTCGGCCAGCTCGCCAATCATCAAATCCACGGGAGGCGGACCGTTGTCATCCTCGCAGAACCGCCGGCTGAGGGTGAGCGTGTCGGCCGTGGCATAGAGCAGGTCACCATTCCGCGCGACCAGCCGCACTTCAGGCCGCATCGCCATCCTCCGCTCAAGGCAAGGGATATTGACCTTCTTGCGCTCGATGCACTTGCCCCGCTCGTTGCGCGCGGCGCATTCTTCGATTTCCTTGGTACCGGAAGCGACGTCGTCCCATTCGACATCAGCAATGCCGCGCATCACTGCCTCCGCGCCGCCGCGCACGGCCGCAGGATCGGCATCGCGGTCATAGCGGTAGCTATTGCCAAACAAGGGTGCGCTAAACGACACCGCAAACCATGGTTGACCTTCGATGATCGCGCTCCGCAGAGCGGTATCAATGGCGCAGGCGACGCGCTCTCCGCCGCGTCCGGCAAAACCGGCAATGGTGATCGTCTGCACGCGCGACGGTGCGTCGGTCTCGGCAGCATAGAGGCCCGCCACGGGAAGCGTCTCGGCCTGCGCGCCCGCTGCGGCAGTAAGCGCCGCCACGGTAAGCATCGTCCGGCTCAAGTGCCCAAACCGCATTGCCCCAGTCCCTGCCCCGCTGTGTCGTACACATAGCCAATTTGCAGTCTTTGACAGGACAGACAAGCGGCTTCGCACCGAATGTTGCTCGCGCTTGCCAGCCATCGCGCTGACGTGCGAGAGCAGCCGGACCATGCTGACCTTCTGCTCTGACCGCCAAAAGGCCCACGCCCCGCAGCACGAATTGGTCAATGGCGGCCCGATGGACCATGCCGAGACCCCGGCGCGGCTCGATTCCATGCTGGCCGGCTTGCTCGCGCCGCGCGTGCCAGAGGACCATGGCACTGCGGCGATCTTGGCGGTGCACGATCCTGCCTATGTCGCCTTCCTCGAAACCGCGCATAACGAATGGCTTGAAGCCGATCGCAGCGGCGATGCGATTGGCTATGCCTTCCCGGTCCGTGCGCGCAGGCCCCTGCTCCTCGAACGGATCGACGCGCGGCTCGGGCACTATAGCTTCGATACAGTCACGCCGATCGCGGCAGGGACGTGGGAGGCAGCCTATTGGAGCGCCCAATCGGCACTGAGCGCGCTCGCCGCGATTGCTTCGGGGGAAGTGCGAAACGCCTTCGCCCTATGCCGTCCGCCCGGCCACCATGCCGGTCGCGACTATTTCGGCGGATATTGCTACCTCAACAATGCCGCCATCGCGGCCCGCGCGGCTGAGGCGCAAGGGCTGGGTCCGGTGGCGGTGCTCGATATCGACTACCACCACGGCAACGGCACGCAGCAGATCTTCGCGGCGCGCCCCGACGTGTGCTTCGTGTCGATCCACGCCGACCCGCTCGACGAGTATCCATACTTCCTCGGCCACGCCGATGAGCGCGGCAC
>JBJTTE010000070.1:0-3883 GCA_046080005.1 Erythrobacter sp. | reverse complement strand
GCGATGATGGAGCCCTTCGCGCTCACCGGCAATTTCAAGGACGGCAAGCTCACCATCTGGGGCGGCTTGCAGGACCCGCTCAGCACACGCGTCAAGGCGGCCAAGGCGGCGGGGCTCGAAGTCGAGCAGGTCGAATTCGTGCCGATGATCATGGGCGGCGGCTTCGGCCGGCGCTTCCCCGACATTGTCGAGATCATCGACCAAATCGCGATTGTCGCCAAGCAGGTACCCTATCCGGTCAAGCTGGTGTGGAGCCGCGAGGAGGAAGTGCGCCACGGCTCCTACCGCCCGCAATCCTCGGCCAAGCTCTCGGCTGCGCTGAAGGACGGACGTATCACCGCGATGCGGATCGATTACGCGCAGAGCGGGAATGCGGAAGGCGAAGTGCCCTTCATCTACAACATCCCTGCCACCTCGCGGCGGCACTTTGCCTACCAGTCGAACCAGATCGACGGGCCGTGGCGCTCGGTCAATGCGACGCAATTGGGCTTCTACACCGAGAGCTTCATGGACGAGCTGGCGCTGGCGGCGGGGGCGGATCCTTACGAGTTCCGGCGCAAGCACCTGCCCGAGGGCTCGCGGCATCTGAAGGTGCTTGATGAAGTTGCCAAGCGCGCGGGCTGGGGCACGCCGCTGCCCGAGGGCGTCGGGCGCGGGATCGCGATCGTCGAGAGCTTCGACACGATCGTCGCCGAGGTGGTGGAAGCCACCCTCAAGGAAGACGGCAGCCCCAGGGTGGTGCGCGCCTTCGCGGTGGTCGATTGCGGGACGACGGTGAACCCGCTGAACGCCGAGAACCAGATCGCAGGCGGCCTCATCATGGGCCTTTCCTCGGCCATCGGCGAGGCAGTGACGCTCGACAAGGGGGCGGTGGTGGAGAGCAATTTTGCCGACTACCCGATCCTCAAGCTGGCCGACGCGCCTCCGGCTGTCGACGTGCACTTTGCTGACAGCGGCGCCAAGACCGGCGGCATCGGCGAGCCGGGCCTGCCGCCCGCGAGCCCCGCGCTGGCGAATGCGCTGGCCTCGCTGACGGGCAAGCGGATCCGCAACCTGCCGATCCTGACGCAAGCCAAGGCTTGAGCGTTTCGGGATGGTCGGCGCTGATCCTCGCCGGAGGGGCGGGGCGGCGGTTCGGCGGTGATGGGAATGGGGCCAAGCTGCTCGCGGACCTGGGCGGCGCGCCGGTGATTCGGCGGGTGGCCGATGCTGTCGTTAGTGTTGGATTCGCGGAGGTGATTTCCATCACCGGGGCCGAGGACACCGACATCAGACGCGCACTCGCGGGTGCCGATGTGTTCGTAAGCCACGCCCCCGGCTGGGAAGAGGGCATGGCCGCGAGCCTGCGGGCGGGGGTGAGGGCCCTCGCCCTGCAGACGCAAGGCGTGTGCATCTTCCTCGGCGATATGCCGCTGGTGCCGGCGGGCCTGTGCGGCGCGCTGGTCGAGGCGGCTGAGGCGGCGGGCTACGCCGCACGGCCGCGCTGCGAGGGCAAGCCCGGGCATCCGGTCGCCTTCACCCGCGCGGCCTTTGCCGACCTGCTTGCGCTCGAAGGCGACACCGGGGCGACTGCGCTGCTCAAGGCGCATCCCGAGCGGGTGGCCTACCTCGACACCGCCGAACGCGGCGTGCTGCTCGACATCGACACGCCCGAAGACCTCGCCGCCGCCGTCGCTGCGTGGAACGCCTGAGCCACCTCGGCGACCAGCGAGAGCGCCACCTCGCGCGGGGCCTTGCCGAAGCCGTAGAGCCCGATGGGGGCATGCAGCCGCGCCAGCTCGGCGTCGCTCACGCCATGCCCGCGCAGCTTGGCGATCCGCTGGTCGAGCCGCACGCGGGCACCAATGGCGCCGACATAGAAGGCCTGCGAGCACAACGCCGCCGCCAGCCCGCGCTCGTCATCCTCGCGGTCATGCGAGAGCACGGCGATCGCGGTCCACGGGTCGGGGGCGATGGCGGCAAGCGCGTCTGCCGGGTCGCCGCGATGATAGTCGATACCGTCTAGCGGTGCAGCCTCCGGCCCGCCCGGGCTGATGAGCGCCACCTGCCAGCCCATCGCCAGCGCGAGGCTGGCGGCCGTGAGCGTGCCGCCGTCTTCGCCGATCAATACTAGTCGCAACGGCGGGAGGAACAGGCGGGTATAGCGCATGCCGTCCCAGTGATCGTGCGGGGACGCCTCGCCTGCGGCTTCGGCGCGGCGGGTGGTGCCGTCGCTCGAGAGCAGCAGCGGGGTGCGGGTGCGCCAGCCTTCAAGCAGCGCCGCGACCGCCGGTTCGCTTGCCGCAACCGGCTCGACCAGCACGGTGATTCCCGATCCGCAGGCGAGCCTGATGTCGATCCACGGGCTGCCCTCGCCATAGCGCAAGGTGCGCGGCCCCCCCTCGGCGATGGCCTCGCGGCCGTGACGGGCGACGTCATCCTCGATGCAGCCGCCCGAGAGCAAACCCCAACGCGCGTCCTGCGTGATCAGCATCTGCGCGCCGACATCACGCGGCGCCGAACCATCCACCGCGATCAGCGTCGCGATGGCAAAGCGCTCGGGCAGCGCGGGGAGCGCGACTAACGCCTCGCGGATGTCGTCGCCGGGGGCGGAGAGGCACCATCGGGTCATGGGAAATTGGCGGCTGGGTGCATGAGCCAGAGTGTAGACTTCATCTGCTTGACGGACAATCCGCTCACGCGACGCGCGCGAATTGACCTTGCGCGGCCAAAGCTACCCCGTAGCGGCCGCCGGAGAAAAACGTTAGGCTTGATCGCCGGCTGGTACCGTCGGATCGACATAGACCTCTTGGATCTGGCTCAGCAGATCGAGCGCGACGTCCATCTTGCCCCGCTCGATCCGCGAACTTCTCGAACTCCCGCCCAGTGCAAAGGCCGGAGTCCAGATATAGACCTCATCCGGGGTCAGCTTGCCGCAGGTTTTTGCCCCCAGATTTGAGTACTTCGGTAATCCCAGGCTCTTGAAAAATGCGGCGTCAGTCAGGATTCCGGCTAGGAACCATGTTACCCGCATGCTCGAATACAGGATTTGCGAATTGTTGACGCTGCAAGTGAAACAATATCGCTGATCCCAGAAGAAAAAGTCACCGAACGCGCTGCGCATGAAGATTTCCGCCTTGGGGAACCGTGGTAGCCAACTCTGTTTGACTGTTTGCATTGAATCGGGATCGCAGGTCCAAACCGCCCTGTTGCGATATGACGCCCATCCGTCTCGCTCGAGCAGGTCGAGATAGAGCTCAGGGAGGCGACCGGTCAGCCGTTTGCGGTCCGCTTTAGTGAATTCAGCGTAACGCTCCGGCTTTCGCGCAAAGGCATCAAATTTTCTCAGGAACGAACGGTCTTCCTCCATTGTCCACCTATCGCACAGGGAGCATTGTAACGTACATTTGAATTCGCCCTTTTTCAGCATCAGTTGTTACAGGCGGTCCACCCGGCACACACGTGTTGAGGAAGGCAGTCAGCTGGGTTGAAATGCTGGTTACTCGAGCCTGACCGCTGGTCCCCCACTGCGAACCGATGCTCATGTTTACTCCTGCCAAACCCATGCCGGTCAGTCCCTGATCGGGGGCGACACCACCCGCCGCATTGAGCCGCGAACCGCCGGCGACCTGGTCGGGCGAATGGAGAGCGTGTTGGGTGGACATCCACGCTCCTGCCAGGGAAGCGGCCCTCGTCGGGGTAAAGCCCTGCGTAAGGTTGTTGCGCGTTCCTGAATTCGGATTGGCGTTGAAGATCCTTGTCATTTGGCCATGCTCATAGGCTCCAATCGAAGGGAAGGTGGTTGGCGTGAGCAATGGCAACTGCAAGCGCCGCGTCATCTCGTCGAGCACCCGCGCACGCAAATTGGCCTGATCTACGGCGGTCGCGGGATCGCGTCCTGAGC
>JBJTTE010000069.1:0-3482 GCA_046080005.1 Erythrobacter sp. | reverse complement strand
CGGCGGCCGCCGCCTGCTTGGCCCGGATCACATAGCTGTCAGCGGCCCATGGATAATGCGTGCAGAGAGCTTCGGCCCAGGTAGCGCCAAGCAGTCCGAACTCCTCCGGAAAGCGAAGGTAGAGCAATCCAGCCAACATGGCTTCCCATGGATCGGCTGCCTCTAGCGCGGCAATAGGCGCAGGTCCCTTCACGCGCAGTACATGGTCACGCACAGTTGCAGCATGGTAGCGGGTGCCTGAGTCAATCGCTCTCCAGAGGGCGCGGATAGTCGGGTCCGATGGTGTGACCTCAAGCGCGACATCATTGACGGATTGCGGTGAGGCAGTGATTCGAACGGTTGTGCCGCCGCGATAAAGCGGAAGCAGGAGCCGTTCGATCCGGATACCTTCGATCGCAACTGTCAGGCGTGCTCTTCGGCCCGATTCCGGTGTCCAGTCCGACGGGGGAACAATATTGAGCGCAACAGAGTCGTTGCTCGCGTCGGCACTGCAAATGCCTGTGAATGCGGTCCAACTCTCGCGCTGCTGAAGGCGTTCCATGGACAGACCGACCGACAAGAGGCGCATTTGTGGCACACGGGCAGTACCGACACCTTCGGTCCGGGCAGGAGCATTTTCCAGTTCCCGTTCGTGGGTAAATTCGAGATTGCCAAGACCTCCCTTGAGCTTCTCGTCAGGTGCAAACCCGAACAATGACTTCAGCGCTAGTTCTTGGTTGTCGACGCCGACGAAAGTGGTCCCGCTACCGTTTGCTGCGAGGTACGAAAAATCGGGTATGGTAATTGTGTTGGCTTGCCCGCGCTGAACTTCGAAAACTACCGAACGAGGGCTGACACCGGCGGGCTCGATTTCCGCGACATAGAAACCAGGAGCGAAGTTCGCAGCGCTTATCGACCTCTGTTCCGGAGTGGCCATCCACTCACGCACCAGGCCGTTAGCATCGGAAATACGAATCTGTCCTATTGACAGGTCGGCTGGGCCGTCAAATTTCAGACTGGTCGTCATGCGATCGGCACCTTGAGATCGAAGTGCGGTTTGTTGGGTGTGAAGTGGAGCACATGGAAAGCGTCGCCCTTGTGTACGACCGCATAGCGCGCAGTTGTGCTTGGCGGCATTTCAGGACGCCATACCCTCGCGATGTCGTCAAATGGGACAGAATTATCTGCCGGGATTGGCGGAGGAGGTTGTTCGCCAATACAGAGCGCATGCCCGTCAAAAGCTTCTTTAGGGCTGACGCGTGCCTTGATCGGAATTATCGGCTGGTCTGGGACAACGATGTGTCTGATCTCATTGAACCCCATCAAAGGTCCGGGCTCAAAGGGATGTTCATTCCAGCCAGGAAAATAGAATTCTCTCAGGTTCTTCAACTGGCTAGCAAGACTTGCTGAATCGACTGCCCAGCGTCCGTCCCAATCGCCGACTAGCGCGCCGTTGAGGGCCTTCACCAGCGTTTGCGTGAACCGGCCAAGCCGCACCGCACTGTTGGGCATTGCGCCGTCGTGGGCGAGTATCCCCGAAGGTGTCGCACAAAGCAGCATGACCTTCCATGCCTCGGAAGCAGCGAAACCCGGCGCGGGCCAGAACCGGGTATCCTGGTTTCCAGCCAACGAGAATCCTGGGATGGTTTCGCCGCAGGCGTCCATGAACAGATAGGCGCTTTCGATCCGGTCGTTCTTCCGCAACGATCGCCCGAGACTCTGGACATTGATGAACGACCAGGGGTTCGCAGGATTTTCGTTGAGATCGCCTAGAAACAGGACCGGCTCGCTCGATAGACTGGCGCCATGGCCGCAGCAGAAGAATATCACCGCGTCCCCTTCACGCACGCGCCCATGGTCCAGCCATGCCGCGCCTGCGGTGAGTACGTTTGCAGCGTTGGCCTCGCCAATTTGCGCCGGCATGGAATGGCCATCCGGCAGTGGCGGGTTCCAGGGGTAGCGGTCTTCACCTTCGGCCGTATCGGTGATCAGCACTTCGAGGCTGGCCAAAGGTGCAACCAGCCGATCTCGGTTCTCGAGGAGCCAATCGCAGAAGAATTTGGCGCTGTCGGCGGCACTGGGGACATCGTCGGCAATCAGATCCGGAAGGTAGCCGGTGTTCGGTTTCGCATTTGGATATCCGCCCACACCGATGACGAAGGCATGAGTCGCCGGAGGGCCACCGGGTTGGCGACTGAACAGCAAGGTCACGCGATTACGCCCAATTCGAGCAGCCGCTTCCGAGCTCGCGCATAGAATTGCGGTCGCTTGAAGTAGGTCGTGTGGGCCGAGGCGACGCCGGTAATCGAATCAAAGCGCAGGTCCTTGACGTCGGCGAAGACTGGTTCGCACCGAAAGGCCAGCGGATCGATTGGATCGAAGACGTTGAACCAGGCAGCAACGCCCGGCGGCCGGGGAGTCTTTTCGTGAACCTCAGGCTCGACGAACAGGCCAAGGGCTTGGAACAAGCCGGGCTGCGAACCCACGGTGAGCAAGGTGTCGATACGAAAATCGCCGGGTAGTCCGAACTTCTGGGGCGAACTCAAGATATCGACGAGTATCACGCCGCCGAGGCTGTGGCCGATCACGACGAGCTTTTCGTTGGGACTTTTCGCTTCGTAGGCCCCGAGCAGCTCTTCCAAAATCTTGGCGCGGATCGCTGACTGCAGGTTGCCGTCATTGAGATAGGCAAAGACGTCGCCGAGGAAAAAACCTACCGAAGGCCGAACCAAGTCTACCAAAGGATCAACAGCGACTCTTGACGCGATGTTGCGCATCCGGCTGGTCACAGTCCCTATGGCATTTCCGATTGCGCTTACAACGCCATAAGAGGCGGTACCGTCAGCCCTTTTCCCAAGGGCTTCGCGTAAGCTTTGATCCGACCCTGCCTGACCGAACTTCGCCCTTGCTCCACCGCTTGAGATCTGAGCATCGCCAGCAGCAAGATCGATCGAAATCGCTTTGGTTGCCTCTGCGAAGCTGTCGAGTTCAGCCTGCGGAATTGCCTGTTTCTTGCGGTCGAAGCATTCCAGAAGTTCAACAAATAGCGCATCGATTGCGGCGTTGGGGTTGGACCGAGCGAACTCGGCCAACGTCAACGTGTCTCCAAAAGTCGCCGCGCCGCCGCTGTTCGAGTTACCCAAGCCCACGCCCATAGTGACCGATCCCGATCCAGCCCCGAGCGTAAAAGCACTCGCGACCTTTCCAGTATCGAAGACCTCTACTGGTATCTCCGGCACCAAATCTCCCCACAGCGGCGTGTGGATGGCCAAATCCCAATCTTCGAACAAAACCTTTTTGAACAAGGCATCCCGGTTCGCGACTGACTGAGCGTATTCAGGTCCGCTGCGCGTTGCAACACCGTGAACGAATACCAGTCGTGTCAAATCTTTTCCCCCGAGTCCAAAGTAGGAATACTAGCGCGGTCTACGTTGCTGAAAAGCAGTAAGAGGCCGTTTCGAAAGGGGTTGAGCGGCTGAGGTTGCTGTGATTCCGGGGGTTTT
>JBJTTE010000068.1:0-3987 GCA_046080005.1 Erythrobacter sp. | reverse complement strand
GGCCGCACACAACCGCAATGCCTACGGGGGCAGGCATGTCCCCCTGCCAAAGGGAGTGAGGCATGAACGATCCGTTTCTGATGCAGCGCGAGCTGCGCTACGGCTATCCGGTATGCGATCAGGTGCTGACGGGGCGAAAGTTCACGATTGGTTACTCGTGGTATTTCCGCCAGGCCAAGTGGACGCCCGAGATTGTGCATCGCGACTCGGATCTGATCAACGATACGGTACCCGAGGTTGAAAGGCTCGACAACTTCCGCGCCGATACGCGCATTCCCCCGCGGTTCCGCGCTGGCCTTAAGGCCTATAAGGACAGCGGCTATGACCGCGGTCACCTGGTTGCCAGTGCCAACGCAGACCAGTTGCTGATACAGAACTCGGAGACCTTCTTGCTCTCCAACATGTCGCCGCAGCACCCTGATCTCAACCGCGAACGGTGGCGGGAGCTTGAGGAGGCGATCCGTGAGCTCGACGCGCGTGATGATGTGCTCGAGACCTATGTTCTGACCTGTCCGGTGTTCTACTTCGATAAGGCTGTCGAGCTGATTGGAAAGGAGCAGCCCGACTACGGGATCAGTGTGCCTGTGCCCCATGCCTTCATCAAGAGCGTGCTGATCGAAGACCTAGATGGCCGCCATCGACTGTGGACCTTCAAGATGGAGAACTTGCCATTGAAGCCCAATCCTCAGTCTGCCGACCCGCTGGCGAACAAAAACCTCGGAAGCTACTTGGTGAAGACCTACGATGCTGAGCAATTGGTCGGCGGAAAGTTCTGGGATGGGATCTCGGGCGGTGATCTGCACGCGGCCAAAGGTGGCGGCAAAAAGCTCGAGGCTATGTGGCCGAAGGATACGAAAGCGAAATTCCCTGGGCTTAAGCCGTTTCCGCCTGCGCCCTAGGTCAGCCCCGCGATCCCCCATACCACGCCGACAATCAGCGCAATCCCGGCAATGTCCAGCAGCGCGCCAGCTAACACGACCTGCTCAATCCGGATGCGCCCCGTTGCCCAGGCGATGGCGTTGGGGCCAGTGCCTGCGGGCAGCATAAAGCCCCAGCTGGCCGCCAGCGCGGCCGGCAGCGCGAGCAGCACCGGATCAGCGCCCAGCGCCACCACCAATGCCGCAACCACGGGCACGATCCCCGTGGCGGTCGCGACATTGCTGGCAAATTCGGTGACCACAATCACCAGCGCCACCACCGCCAGTGCCACCAGCAGGAGGGGCCAGGCCGCGAGCGGCAACAACGCCTGCCCGATCCATATCGCAAGCCCCGAGGCCTGCATCCCTGCCGCCAGCGCCAGCCCGCCGCCGAACATGAAGATCACACTCCACGGCGCACGCTCGGCCTCTTTCCAGACCAGCAGCGGGCGGCCTGTCCCGTCGGGCAGCAGAAACAGCGCAAACGCGGCAATCACCGCGATGGTGCCGTCGGTCCATGAGTCCGGCGGCAAAAGCGGCTCGACCAGCGGCTGGGTAACCCAGGCAAGGAAGGTCATCACGAACAGCGGCACCAGGCGTTTCTCAGGGACTGTCCATGACGTATCGCCATCGATCGCTGCACGAGCCGCAGCGATGTCAAACGGATGGTCAGCCACCCGCGTCACCCGTGCGACGATCCACCCCGCGAGCGGCACACCGAGCACCACGATCGGCACGCCATAAAGCGACCATTCGGCAAAGGTAATCCGCACCCCTGCAATCTCGTCGAGCAGGCCGACCGCGATCGCATTGGTGGGTGAGCCGACAATCGTGCCGAGCCCCCCGATCGAGGCGGCAAAGGCAATCCCCATCGGCAGCGCGCCGAACAGCCCGTCCTGCCGGATCGGCTCGCCGTCCTGTTCTATCCCGCTGCCTCCTTCGAGCACTGCAAGCGCCATCGGCATCATGATCAGCGCGGTCGAGGTGTTTGAAATGAACATCGAAAGCAGCGCAGCGGCGATCATGAAGGCGAGCAGCAGCCGGACCTGTCCTCCCTCTGCACCCACCGCGCTCAGGATCGCGAGGCTGAGCCTGCGGTGCAGCCCGGTGCGTTCGATGGCGAGAGCGATGAAGGCACCGCCCAGCAACAGAAACAAAATCGGCGAATAATAGGTGCTTGCGGTCGTCTCCGCATTCGACACCCCGCCGAGGGGAAGGATAATGAACGGCAAGAGGGCTGTGACAGTCAGCGGCACCGCCTCGGTCATCCACCATGTCGCCATCCACCAGGTCAGCCCCGCGACCAGCCACGCGCCCGGCGCCATCCCGGTGGGCGGCAGCGTCAGCACGCTCAGAGCAAAGCCCAAGGGGCCGAGAACAAGGCCGATCCGGCGTGCGATCATGAAATGGTCAAGCTCCCCCGATGATCTTTCCGCAGAGGGACTATCAGTGCGACCAGCAGGCCCGCAAGTCTTGCCCTTCGATCCTGCCCCGATCGGCTATTCCACCGCGTGTTTGTTCGGTGGATCGCCGGGCAGATCGATATTGGAAATAGAGACGCGCGTGATGGGCTGGTCGCGGCGGAGCATCCGCTGACGCTTCATGGCCCGCGCGATCTGCTCAGGATGGCAGACCTATTCGACCTCGGCGGGCTGGTTTTCGTCACCGGGCAGCGTGATGTTGCTAAACGTGACCGTGCCGGTGCGGCCTTGGCGGATGATCTCCTGGAACTTGGTCTCGCGCTCGCGCAGCAGCAATGCCATCGACTGCGGGATGCGGAAGCTGATCTGTTGGCCGTTGCTGGTGATGTTCGCATAGGTCGGCTCGCGGATGCCGCCTTCAAGATCAGCGATATCATGCTCGCGGATCAACGGCTCGGCCCCTCGGGTCCCGGCCAAGAGTGCGCCGGTCACATCATCGGCATGGCGGGTCAGGTGGGCGCGCACATCCGTTTCGAAATCAGGAAAGAAGAACGGCGCAACTTCCCCATATAGTTCCGATATTTGGAGCTTCCCGCCAAGCTCCTGCGAACCGCGCAGCCAGTTGACGAAGTCGCGTGCGCCAGCCGCGAGCAGCCGCGCCACATTATCCGCGTTGAAGGCCTCTTTCTGCAGCGAAGGCCCGCCGATCTCACCGCGCCAGAACCCGTAGATCACCACCGGGTCTTTCCAGTAGCGATAGACAATCTTCTCGCGGATATCACGGGGGGAGAGCTTGATCCCTTCGACCGTGATGAAGCGCGCGTCATCGAGCGGCACGCCCCCGACCATGATCTCGCGCGGCTGGCGCACCGGCCAGGCATTGGCGATCTGTTCGACCATCGCGACATTGTGGAGATTGATCCAATAGGCCAGCTGCTCGTTGCGGCTGAGTGATTGGATATCCACGAGATTCGCGGTGTTTTCCAGATCCTTGCGGTATTCGGTGAAGCTCCCGATCACCTCGGCGTTGAGGAAGCTGAACATCACCCGCGTGCCTTCCAGCCGGTAGCGCGAGACGTGGCCATACTGGCGACGGGTGCCGAAGCTGGCGTCCGGGCGCGGGGCGCCTTCGCGCAGCGACGGGCCCATCGAGATGACGACGTTCTTCATCGCCTCGTCCCAGATCGAATAGTCGATCTTGTTGGTGTTGGGCGCTTGCGAGGGGGCGAAGGTCGCGAGTTCGGGATCGCCCGGGCGCGTCTCAGCCGCAACCGCAGGGGTGCCTGCCAGCATCGCGCCGGCAAGTATCAGGGGCAGGGCAAGCGCGCGGGGCAGGGTCGATATAGCCATAATGTTTGGCGATTATATACCTTGCAAACACGAAAGCGTCATGGCATAGGATTCTCACAAGGAGTTCAATGCAATGTCTGCCCTGTCCCGCCCCGAGTTCCATAGCGAAGAAGCCGCTTTCGCCCACCTCGAAAGGATCATCTGGGCGGGCGAGCCTGTTTGTCCGCACTGTGGTGGCGTGGATCGCATCACGAAGGTGAAGGCTAATCCCGCCAAGCGCATCCGCGAAGGTCTGTGGCGCTGTGGCGACTGCAAGAAGCAGTTCACGGTCAAAATCGGCACGGTGTTCGAGCATATGC
>JBJTTE010000067.1:0-2872 GCA_046080005.1 Erythrobacter sp. | reverse complement strand
TGAATTCGCAATCATCCTGCGCAAGCTCGCCTCTCCTGCCGATGCGGCATCTATAGCCGACCGGATCATTGAGGCGATCTGCCAACCGATCGTCTTGCGCGAGGGAGAAGTGTCGGTGGGAACAAGTATCGGGATCACGATATTCCCTGAGAGTCAGGGAACCTCGGATCAGCTCATGAAGTTCGCCGACCTCGCCCTTGGGCAAGCCAAACGGAGCGGCAAGGGATGCAATCGTTTTTACGACAATTCGATGCAGGAAGAAGTTTCCCGAAAAAGCACGGTTGCAGACGGCCTCAAGGATGCCTTTGAGCGGGGACATCTCAAGATGTTTCTGCAGCCTATTTTCTCGCTTGAGACTGGCCGGGTTGAGCTTGCCGAAAGCCTGGTTCGCTGGGACAATGGCCAACAAGCTCCCATCGCTGCCGGTGACTTCATCGATATCATCGACGAGTTCCAGATGGCACCCCGTCTGGAAGCCGTTCTCTTCGATCAGGTGTTTTCGAAACTGGCCCGTTGGCGCGCAGACGGGATCGACTTCCCTGCGGTCACGCTAAACCTATCCGGCGTAAACCTGCGGCAAGCTGACTTGCCCGAACGGATTGTAAATGCGGTGATCAAGCATCGATTGACCGCTGACATGGTGGGTATCGAGATCCTTGAGACTGCTCTCATCGACCGTGGTTCAGAGACAGTCGTAAAGAATATCCTGAAGCTCCACGAACTGGGCTTCAGGCTCTTGCTAGATGATTTCGGAATGGGGTTCACCTCGCTCAGCCATCTTACGCGTTTGCCGGTGCACTGCATCAAGATCGACAAGTCCTTCATTCAAGGCGCCGAGGCGGGCGGAGCAGAACGGCAGATCGTTGATGCACTCCTCGCAATGGCCCAAGGCCTGGGGATTAGCGTGGTCGGTGAAGGGATCGAAACTGAGTTCCAACTCAAGTATCTTCAGCAGAAGGGGTGCGATCTTGGGCAGGGTTATCTCTTGCATCGTCCAATCCCGATGGAAGACTTCGACAGGCTGCTGCGCGGCGGTGCTTTCGGGATGAACCGACCCGATCGGACCGCGGAAAGCGACAAGCACAGGCCCATGCGGGCGTCATGAGCGGAACATTGCGACTTCAGCTTCGGGGTCGTTTGCCGAACGTCAGGTCTTTCCGTCAACCTCACGAAAGCTGCCATGCGACCGGCGGCGTGCCGCGGTATGGCCGCGCCGCGCGTGCGCTATCAACCGCGCCCGCCGATGCGCTATTCCGGCGCGGGGCCGCAGGACAGGCGGATTTCGCCCAACGCCATATCATAGGTCAGGCGCGAGCAATGGGCGATCTGGTCGCGCCCCAGCCGGGTTAGCAAATCGGGCGTCCCGCGTCCCTTGCGACGGCTGACGAGGATCCGGTTCTTCGCGAAGCGCGGATCATTCGCGCCGATCTCGCCCACGCGCTTGGGATCGCCATAGTCCTCGACCCGTACCGCGAACCGATCCACGGCCAGCTCGCCCAGCATGATCGGCTCGGCGATGCGCATGATCCGGGTCGGCCGCTCGATCCCGAAATTCATCACTGCAATCCCGTCTGAATTGGGCAGGAACCCGCCCTCCTGATGAGTGGCGATGAAATTGGCGGTGGGCGCGGTGATCAGGTTTTCGGCCCGGTCGTTGACGAAGATCATCACCAGCTGTTTTTTGCCGACGGTGACTTCGGCGCCGAGCCGTTGGTTGCCGCTGCCGCCGCTGCGCTTCATGGCAAAGCGTTGGACGCGCTCGCCTTCGCCAGTGGGTCGCAGCACCATCGTCACGCGCCGGTGCGGCAGGTAATGGGGGCCGATGATGCCGTCCGCTTTGTCCGAAACGGGGAAGTCTGACCAGCTCATCGCAAGCGGCAGCCCGCCGGCGCCGAAGTCGACCAGCACCCGCGCGCTGCGTCCCTCGACCGCCGCCGGACCAAAGCGCCATCCCCGCTGAAATTCGGGAATAAGCATGAGGTCAGCCGCGAGGTCAGGGTTGATGATCGGCGGTCCGAAGGCTTCGCTGGTGACTTCGAGCCGGACGGGAACGCCGTTCACCAGAACGGTGATGATATTGTCGCCCTTTAGCACCAGCTCATCGGGCAGCGCTGGAGCAGGCGCGGGGATCGGCATCGTTGGCTGTTGCGCAGCCGCTGCACAGAAGGGTGCGGCCGTCAGCAGCGCAGCCAGCATCACGCGTGCGATCATGGCGCGCTAATCCCGCTGGACGATAGGTTTTGCTTAGCGATCGCTCTCTCGCTCCATCTGCCTTTGGCGCCTTCGGCGCTCCCTTTGCTTCTGGCGCTTGATCTCCACCATCTGAACGGTTTCGGAATGGGCCAGGATCCACCACAGGCCAAGAATCAACCAAGCCACCACGCCTACGCAGAATAGGAAAATGGCCTCCCCGGAATGTGCTGTTTTGACAGGGGTGTCTAAATGGTGCTCAAGCCACAAGATCACCGGCGCGAGCAAAGCCAGCCAGATGGCGAATTGCAGCCATCCCTTGATCCCGCGCGGGACGATCACAACGGGGAGCGACCCACCGACATATTTGACAAACGCCTTCTTGCCTTTTGTGGGCATCAGTTCCTCTCCACTGGCCGCGCTATTTGCTGCGCGGTTCTGCGACCTGATGGTGAAGGCTAAGGTTAACCAGCTTGCACTCAGACGCGCAACTTCCACAAAAATGTCATATTGATCAATGTTCAATCCCCGTATGGCGGTTGAGGCGATTTGCTTAGAGCGGTTTCCGACCAACCTGACCCACCCTGACGGAGCCGAATTGGGCACAGGGCAAGGCGAGAGGAGTGAGCGAGGCAGCGCATCGTGAGCGAAGATCAACGGAGCCCTGTGCCCAATTCGGCCC
>JBJTTE010000066.1:0-6348 GCA_046080005.1 Erythrobacter sp. | reverse complement strand
CTACGACAAGCGCGCAGACATTTTCCTCTCAGCCGTACTCATCGTCGCCGCCATCATCTGGTGGGCCAATTGAGTCCCGACCCTAGTCGTTCAGTGCCGCGAAGCGGGTGCGGGCAAGCGCGCGCCAGCGGCGTTGGCGATGGGCGTAGAACAGCCGCGCAAACCCGGCGATCAATGGGGTGAGCAGCCCAGCCTCGATCTCCACCCGATCAGTGTAATGGGTCAATCCGCCCGGCTCTGGGCGGACGGCGATCCAGTGATCCCAGCGCTTGATCAGCGGGCTGTAGCCGTTGTCGCGGATGAACCGCGTGTCGGCCTCCGGCGGAGGCTCGCTCACGACAATGGCCTGCCAGCCAAGCGGTATGAAGCCGAACAGCGACATGTAGGCCCGGTATTCTCCCGCTGAAAAATGCACCGGGACGGGCATATTGCCCACTGGTGTGAAGCGGATCATGGGCGCCGCGACATGCAAGAGCAGCGCCGAGGTTTTCAGACGCTCCCAAGCTTCGTCAGGCGTGCATGCCAGCGTGGTCGATAGCGAGACAGTGGTGGCCAAGGATCAGACCATGAAACTCTCGCCGCAACCGCAAGCGCCCTTGGCGTTGGGGTTTTCGAACACGAAGCCGGCGGTGAAATCATCCTCGCGCCATTCCATCACGCTGCCGACGAGGTAGAGCACCGACGCGCCGTCGATATAGAACACGCCCCCGGGGGTGACGATCTTCTCGTCAAACTTGGCTTCGGTGGTGACATAATCGACCGAATAGGCAAGGCCCGAGCAGCCCCGGCGCGGGGTCGACAGCTTGACGCCAATCGCGTCATCAGGGGCCTTGCTCATCAGCTCAGCGATGCGCGCCTCGGCGCTCGGCGTCAGCGTGACAGCGGCCTTGGGTGCGGGGCGTGCAGTCGTGGTAGTCTCAGTCATGTCAGCCTCTTGTGCCAGAACAGCGCGTGCCCAGCTTCTGGATCAAGCTGATAATCGCCAAAACCTTGCGCCGCGTAAAGATGCCGCGCTGGGTTGCCGCTCAGCACCTCCAATGTGATCTTGCAGGCCCCGCGCTTCAAGGCCTCGGTCTCGATCGCCGCCAGCAGCGCGCGCCCGATCCCGGCTCCGCGATGGCCGGGCAGCACAGCGAGGTCGTGGATATTGACGAGCGGCGCTGCGGCGAAGGTAGAATAGCCCATAAAGCAATTGGCGAGGCCGACAGCAGCATCATCAAGCCGCGCGAGCATTGAGAAGGCCTGTGGGTTAGCGGCAAGATCGCCGACCAACCGCGCCTTCACCTCGGGACGCAAGGACGCACCGCCGCCCATCGGATCGCGGGCATAGGCATCGAGCAGCGTCACCACATCCGCCGCATCGCGCGGATCAAGGTAATCCGCCAAAGCAATCATCAGGGTCGGTGCGAAGGTCACAGCATCCCCAGCTCAAGCCGGGCTTCGTCCGACATCTTGTGCGGACCCCACGGCGGATCCCAGATGAGATTGACCTCGGCATCGCGGATGCCCGGAACGCTCGACACGCGCAGTTCGACCTCGCCCGGCATGCTCTCTGCGACCGGGCAGTGCGGCGTGGTCAAGGTCATGGTCACCGTGGCGTCGGCATTCTCGTCCACCTCGACCCCGTAGATCAGGCCGAGATCGTAGATGTTCACCGGGATTTCGGGGTCAAAGATTTCGCGCAATGCCTCGATCACGGCTGCTTGCAGGTCGCTGCCAGCGCCGCCGACACCATCGGCATCGGGTTTGGCGGCAAGGAACCCATCGAGATAATCGCGCGCGCGCGGCGTCTCGGGGAACGGGTCATGATCAACCGCATCCTCCACGCGTGCGCGGGGCGGCTTGCTGACGATCGTGTCGGCATGATCCGCAGAATGTTCCATCGGCCTCATCCTTTTCCAAAAATCCGGCGGGTGCGGGCGATCCCCGCGATCAGCGCGTCAACATCGGCCTCGTTCGAATAGAGACCAAAGCTGGCGCGGGCGGTGGCGGGAACGCCAAGGTAATCCATCAGCGGCTGGGCGCAGTGGTGCCCGGCGCGGATCGCGAGATTGGCCTCGTCGAGGATCGTGCCGAGGTCGTGAGGGTGGATGTCGTCAATCGCAAAGCTGACGATCCCGGCGCTGTCGGCCGGGCCGAATAGCGTAACGTCATTCATCGCGCCAAGCGCGCGCCGGAGCCGGGCCACCAGTGCTTGCTCGTGGGCGTGAATATGCTGCGGGCCGATGGCGGTAACGTAATCCACTGCGGCAGCGAAAGCGACCGCTTCGGTGATTGCGGGAGTGCCGGCTTCGAAGCGCTGCGTGCCCGGCGCATAGGTCGTGCCCGCAAAGGTCACGCGGTCAATCATTGCCCCGCCGCCCTGATAGGGGGGCATGGCGCCGAGGATGTCCTTGCGTGCCCAAAGCGCCCCGATCCCGGTCGGTCCGTAGAGCTTGTGCGCAGAGAAGACGTAGAAATCGCAGTCCAGCGCGGTGACATCGACCCCTATGCGCGGGGCGCTCTGGCACCCGTCGAGCAGCAGCTTCGCGCCGACCTTGTGCGCCAGCGCAGCCGCACGCGGGGCATCGAGCAGCGCGCCGGTGACATTGGACACATGGCCCAAGGCGACCAGCTTGTGCGCTTCGGTCAGCATGGCTTCGGCAGCGTCAAGGTCGATCTGGTGATCGGCAGTCAGCGGGCACACGTCGATAATCGCGCCAGTTTCGCCAGCGATCATCTGCCACGGCACGATGTTCGAATGGTGCTCGGCTTGCGACAGCAGAATCCGGTCGCCTTGCTTGAGGTTCGCGCGGCCCCAGGTTTGCGCCGCCAGATTGATCGCCTCGGTCGCGCCGCGGGTGAAGACCAGCTCGTCCTCGTGCCCGCCAATGAACCGCGCGACTGTTCGCCGTGCCGCCTCGTAAGCGAGGGTCATTTCAGCCGAACGAGCATAGACCCCGCGGTGAACGGTCGCGTAATCCTCACCCAGCGCCCGCGCCATCGCATCGATCACCGCCCGCGGCTTTTGCGCGGTGGCGGCGGTGTCGAGGTAGTGCCACGGCTTGCCCTCGGACGTGACCATGCCGGGGAAGTCGGCGCGCAGATCGGAGAGCGGGGCGAGTGTCGAGACCTCAGTCACAGCTTGGCCCCTTCCAGCGCCGCCAGCGCCGCTTCGAGCAATGTCTCGCGTTCGCCTTCATTCTCCAGCGCCACAAACGCATCACCGATAAAGGCCTGCACCAGCAAGCGTTGCGCCGTCGCCGGATCGACCCCGCGCGCCATCATGTAGAACCGCGCAGCCTCATCGAGTTCGCCAACGGTCGCGCCGTGGGCGCACCTGACATCATCGGCAAAGATTTCGAACTGGGGGACGGCATTGGCGCTCGCCCCGGCTTCGAGCAGCAGGCCCTTGAAATCCTGCGCCGCGTCGGTCTTCTGCGCATCGCGCGCGACTTTGATTTCGCCGAGGAAATTGCCGGTGCCGGTGTTCCAATGCACAGCGCGCACCGTCTGGTTCGAGGTTGCCTCGGGTTCGGCATGGATGACCTTGGTGACGAATTCGCGGGTCGCTGTGCCGCCGCCGATAGTGACACCGCCAAATTCGAAATGCGCCCCGCGCGCAAGGCTCACTTCCACCTCGACGCGGGTGTAGTCGTTGCCCGCGTTGGTGACGAACAACTCGGCCCTTGCGCCTTCGCCGATAGCAACGCGGATGCGGTACAGTTCGGGCTCAGCTGAGCCGACCACCATCGCATGCCGCCGCACCTCTCCGGGAGCGAGGGCGATCTCCTTCCAGACATCAAAGGCGCCGACGCCAAGCCGCGCCAGCGCAT
The DNA here is from genome assembly GCA_046080005.1 of Erythrobacter sp. Lineage (GTDB taxonomy): Bacteria > Pseudomonadota > Alphaproteobacteria > Sphingomonadales > Sphingomonadaceae > Erythrobacter. The sequence continues at coordinate 2,533 of JBJTTE010000066.1, read as the reverse complement.
CCATATCGGCGTAGCGCCACGCTTCATCGCGGCGGGTGGGGAGCGAAAGCGTTGCGCCCTCGGTCATCGTGCCCCTCCCTTCTTCATCGACCGCTCAAGCTCGCGCACCAGTCCGGCCCGGCTGGAGCGGATACAGGCCTGCACAGCTGCATCGTCGGTAGCGCCCTTCTTGACGCACTTGGTCACCGCACGACATAGTCGGGCATCAAGCTTGAGCTGCCCAGTTGATCGATCAAGCCCGCAATTCCAGCGTCCCTCGCGGTCGCGCCCCACATTGACAGTGATCGACCGCAACCGGTTAAGCACGACCAGAATCTCGCTTTCCGGCTCGGCGGGCAAGGGGATCGCGGGCGGCGAACCCAGCAGGAAGGCGGTGGCAGCGATCATACCTGCTCCATCACCGCATCATAGCCCTCGGCCTCGAGCCGCAGCGCGAGTTCCGGCCCGCCAGTCTCGACGATCCGACCGCCTGCAAGGATGCTGACCTTGTCGGGCTTCACCACGTCAAGCAGGCGCTGGTAGTGGGTGATCAGCAGCACCGCCTTGTCCGCGCTGCGCATGATTGCGTTGATGCCCGCGCCGACGATCCGGAGCGCATCGATATCAAGGCCGGAATCGGTCTCATCCAGCACCGCAAAGGCCGGGTCGAGAATGCCCATTTGCACCATCTCGGCGCGCTTCTTCTCGCCGCCCGAAAAGCCGACATTGACCTGCCGCTTGAGCATTTCCATGTCCATCTTGAGCAGCGCGGCCTTGTCCTTGGCGAGCTTGAGGAACTCGCCGCCGCTCAGAGGTTCTTCGCCGCGCGCCTTGCGCTGGGCATTGAGCGCCTCGCGCAGGAACTGCACGTTGGAGACACCCGGAATCTCGACCGGATATTGGAAGCCGAGGAACAGCCCGGCCGCCGCACGCTCGTGCGGTTCGAGGGCGAGGAGGTCCTGTCCCTTGAAGGTCACGCTACCCGCCGTCACCTCGTAACCCGGTTTGCCCCCCAGCACGTTCGACAGGGTTGATTTGCCCGCGCCGTTGGGGCCCATGATCGCATGCACCTCGCCTGCAGGCACGGTGAGGCTCAGACCCTTGAGGATCGGGCGTGGGTTTTCAGTGCCGCCGACGCTGGCGTGGAGATTTTCGATAATCAGCATCACTTGACGTCCTCGTCTTCGCCGGTCGCGGCGGGTGCGGTTGCATCGGTGCGGGCCTTGACCACGCTGGCGTCGCGCAGTTCGAGCACGAGGCCCTTGGGCCGCGTGGCCTCGTAGGCGTCACTTGCGGCCTGCGCTCCGGTCACGCGCGCGGTGAATTGTTGGTCGAGATCGCGCCCGCGTGCCACGTGGATCGTGCCGATATTGTCGAACAGCTGCTCGACCTCAGCCGGGGTGAGCCGGGGCTTGGCCTTGAGGAACAACGCGTTGGCTTCGCCGATGGCCGCTGCCTTGCGCTCTGCGCAGCGGGTGAGATCGGCGGTGTGCTGGCTTTCAAAATCGGCCTTCCCCGCGATCCGGCGGATGGTCACCCCGAGGCAGCGGCGATAATCGGCCACCTGCGGCTGGATCAAACGCGGGTATTCGACGCTCGAGGTTGCCGGGTTTTCGTTCTTGACTACCACCGCGGCTTCTCCGGCCGATTGCAGCACGAAGAGGGGTGCTAGGAAAGCGGTCAGGATCATGGTCTGCGGCTCCGGGGCTTGGCGATCTCGTCATCATCGGGCCTGCGCGGCTTGGGGCGCGAATAGGTCTGTTTGGGGTTCGCCGCCTTGTGTGCGCGGGCGGCGGCTTTGCGTTCCTCGATCCGGTCGCGCATCACCTGCGTGAGCTGCTTGAGCACCGCGTCGATATCGGTGAGGATGTCGGCAGCGGCGATGCGCATCACCTTGATGCCGACGCTTTCGAGGCTCTTGTCGCGGCGCTTGGCGAGGGTGTCGTTCTGCCCCTCCTCGTCGATCGCCAGCGCCAGCCCCAAGTTGTGGCAGTTGAAATCGACGATCGCCGAGCCGACCACCGCGTGGCGCTTGAAGGTGTAGCGGCCCATGTCGGCGGCGGCGAACTTCGCGGCGAGCGCCTTGTGCGCGTCTGTCGAATGGCGACGGAGTTCGCGCGCCTGTTCGTGCAGCGCATCGAGGCGCTTGTCCGAAATCTCCCACCCGCGCCCCCGCTTCTTGAGCGCGGGCGCTTCGGCGGAGGCGGCAGCCTCGGGGTTGAGGGCGAGGGTTTTACGTTCAGTCAACTTTTGTCCATCCTTTGGCTTCCAAAAGCCGCTTCACTTCCTCGCCTCGCTCATTGAGAAAGATTCCTGACCCATGGAAGCCTGGCTTCAGCAGTCGAATGCCAGCAATGCCTGTGGCCTGAAGATCGCGACCCACTTGCTGCGCCTCCCGATACGTAAGTCCCATTGCGTCGGCCAAACGCTCATAGCCCTTGGTCGTTTTGTCGGAGCAAAGAAGCACCATTTCGCGTTCACGATCAGTCATGAACGCCTCAATGTCAGGGGCTGCGTCGGTGGTCACCCCACGCTCCCCTCAAGCGAAATCGCC
>JBJTTE010000065.1:0-7241 GCA_046080005.1 Erythrobacter sp. | reverse complement strand
CTTGCGGACAATCTCAAGGTGATGGACGCCTCTGCCGTGGCGCTGTGCCGCGACAACAAGATCCCGATCGTGGTCTTCTCGATCCGCGAGAAGGGCAACCTTGCGCGCGTGTTGGCGGGCGAGGGCGTCCAGACCATCGTTCAAGACAAGTAGAACCGAAGGAAAACCCAGCCATGCCGCAATATGACAAGGCCGATGTCGAGCGCCGGATGAAGGGCGCGGTGGAAGCATTGAAGAGCGATCTTCAGGGCCTGCGCACCGGCCGCGCCAACACCACCCTGCTCGATCCGGTGCAGGTCGAGGTCTATGGCTCGATGATGCCGCTCCAGCAGGTCGCGACCGTCTCCGCGCCCGAGCCGCGGATGCTGAGCGTGCAGGTGTGGGACAAGTCGAACCTCCACGCTGTAGAGAAGGCGATTGCCTATGCCAATCTCGGCCTCAATCCGATCATCGACAGCCAGACGCTGCGCCTGCCGATCCCTGACCTCACGCAGGAGCGCCGCAAGGAGCTTGCCAAGCTCGCCGGGCAGTATGCCGAGAAGGCCAAGATCGCGATCCGCAACGTGCGCCGCGACGCGATGGAAAGCCTCAAGGTCGACGAGAAGAAGAAGGAAATCTCCGAGGACGATCGCAAGCGCGCGGAGGATCAGGTCCAGAAGCTGACCGACCAATACGTCAAGGAGACGGATGAAGCGGCGGCCAAGAAGGAACAGGAAATCCTGACGCAGTAAGGCCTCAAACCGTTCGGGCCGAGATCGTCTAAGCCCTGTTGTTCTTCATCGCAACGTTCCAAGATAGAAATGCCGCCCTTCGACAAGCCAAGGGCGAAGGGGGATATGGGGAGTTTATTGGACCAGTCGCGCGCCAGACATGTCGCTATCATCATGGATGGCAATGGCCGCTGGGCGAAGCGGCGGGGCCTGCCGCGCGCGGTCGGTCATCAGCGCGGCGTCGAAGCGGTGCGGCGGCTGGTCCGCGCGCTCGAGCCGACCGGGCTAGCCTGCCTCACGCTCTACGCCTTTTCTTCGGAAAACTGGAAACGGCCCGACGAGGAGGTCGATGACCTGATGAACCTGATGCGCCGGTTCATTAAATCCGATCTGCCCGAGTTTGTCGCCAACAACGTCAAGCTGAAGATTATCGGTGACTGGCAATCACTTGCGCCCGATATCGTCGCGATGCTGGAGGATGCGCTGGCGCAAACTGCGAAGGGCAAGCAAACCCTCGCGGTGGCGCTCAACTATGGTGGCCAGCACGAAATCGCTCGCGCAGCGGCCAAGGCCTCGGCTGAGGGCGAGGTCAGCATCGAAAGCATCGGTGCCCATCTTGACACCGCCGATCTGCCCCCGCTCGACTTGTTGATCCGCACCAGCGGGGAGATCCGCCTGTCGAACTTCCTGCTGTGGCAAGCGGCCTATGCCGAAATGCTGTTTGTCGATACGATGTGGCCCGATTTTGCGCCCGAACATCTAACCCAGGCGCTCGATGATTTTGCCCGGAGGGAACGACGTTATGGCGGTAGGTGAGACCCGGGCGAGCGTGTCCGATTTGCCGCTGCGACTGGCTTCGGCGATCGTCATGCTGGTGCTGGCGGGCGGGGCGCTGTGGCTTGGCGGTTGGTTCTGGACGGCGTTTGTCGGGCTGCTGGCGCTCGGCGTGCTGTGGGAATGGAACCGGTTGGTGGCTCGCTTCGGCGTGTCCGGGCTGAGCGAAACGCTGTGGTTCTTCGGCGGCGTGGTCTATATCGGCGGGGCGGACATCGCGATGATGGCGGTGCGCAATGGACCCCAGATATTGCCGCTCAACCCGGACTTCTCGGGCTATGGTCCGGTCGAGGTACTGGTCGGCTTTATCCTCCCGGTGGTGGCGGTTGATGTCGGGGCCTATTTTGCGGGCCGCGCGATTGGCGGACCCAAGATCGCGCCCAAGATCAGTCCCGCGAAAACCTGGGCCGGGCTGGGCGGCGGAGCGCTGTTGGCGGGTTTGGTCGGCGTCTTGGTCGAAGTCGCTGATCTGGGGCCGGCCGGCGGGATGCCTGGCTACACCGTCATCACCATGGCAACGGCGTTGCTCGGCGGGCTGCTGATCGCGGTCATCGCGCAGATCGGGGATTTCTTCGAGAGCTGGATGAAGCGGCGCGCCCAGGTCAAGGATTCTGGCCACCTCATTCCTGGCCACGGCGGATTGTTTGACCGCTTCGACGGGTTTCTGGCAGTGTTCTTCGTGTTGTTTGTGATTGCCACAGCAAACGCTTTTCTGGGAAGATAGCCGGATGACGCGCAGCCTCACCCTGCTTGGTGCAACCGGCTCGATTGGCGCATCGACGCTCGATCTGGTGCGGCGCAATCCTGGCGAATGGCAGGTCGAGGTGCTGACCGCGCAGTGCAGCGCGGCAGAACTGGCCGCGCTCGCGATCGAATTTGGCGCTAAACTGGCGGTCGTGGCTGACGAGGCCTGCCTGCCCGAATTGCGCGCCGCATTGGGTTCGAGCGGGATTGCGGCCGCAGGTGGGCGGCAGGCGCTGGTCGATGCTGCGGCGCGCCCGGTTGATATGACGGTTGCGGCAATTGTCGGCTGCGCGGGCCTTGCCCCGGTCATGGCAGCGGTCGAACGTGGCGGCACGATTGCGCTAGCAAACAAGGAAGCGCTGGTCTCGGCTGGCGAGGTGTTGATGCAGGCGGTCGCTCGCCACGGCGCGACACTGCTGCCAACCGATTCCGAGCACAATGCGATCTTTCAGTGCCTTTCCGCCGGGCGGATCGAGGATGTCGCGAAGATAACGCTGACCGCCAGCGGAGGTCCGCTGCGGACCTGGACGCAGGCGCAGCTTGAGGCAGCAACCCCGGCGGAGGCAGTCGCACATCCCAACTGGTCGATGGGCGCCAAGATCAGCGTCGATTCCGCGACAATGATGAACAAGGGCCTTGAGTATATCGAGGCCTATCACCTTTTTCCGGTCGGGTTGGAGAAGCTGGCCATCGTGGTCCACCCGCAGAGCGTGATCCACTCGATGGTCGAATTCCGCGACCGCTCGACGCTGGCACAGCTCGGGCCTTCGGACATGCGGGTGCCGATTGCCTCGTGCCTTGCCTGGCCGCACCGCATGGAAAACCCGCTCGCGCCGCTCGATCTGACCGCAATCGGCGCGCTGACCTTTTTTCCGCCCGATGAGGAGCGTTTCCCGGCAACGCGGCTCGCACGCGAGGCGATCCGGGCGGGCGGCTCGGCCCCGGCGATCCTCAACGCCGCCAATGAAGTTGCGGTGGCGGCTTTCCTGGCCGGTCAGATCAGGTTCACGCGGATTGCCGCATTGGTGGAAGACGTGCTCGCACGCAGCAATGATGCCCCACGTCCGGCCGACCTTGCCGAAGTGCTCGAAGTCGATAAGTCTGCACGGATGCAGGCATTGCACCTGCTGGAGACCAACGCCCTTGTTTGAAGCGCCCCCGTTCTGGATGTACGTCGTCGGCTTCCTGCTGCTGCTCGGGCCGCTCGTAACCCTGCATGAGCTTGGCCACTACCTGGTCGGTCGGTGGTTTGGTGTGAAGGCCGAGGCGTTCTCGGTCGGGTTCGGCCAGGAGCTGGCGGGCTTCACCGATCGGCACGGCACCCGCTGGAAGGTCTCGCTGCTGCCGCTCGGCGGCTATGTTCAGTTCCGGGGTGATATGAACCCGGCGAGCATTCCTGATCCCCAAACTCCGGCAGAAGAGGGTAGTTTCCAGAACGCCGCGCTATGGAAGCGGGCATTGATCGTAGCCGCCGGGCCCGTGACCAATCTGCTGGTCGCGCTGGGGATCTTTTTCGCGTTCAACCTCGCATTCGGCAAGCCGATCCCGGTTGATCCGGACGAGGTCGGCACGATTGCGGCCTTTGCCGAGAATTCCCGCGCCGAAGCGGCCGGCTTTGCTGTGGGCGACCGGATTGTCGCGATCGATGGTGAGGAAATGAACGACTGGCGCACGATCCAGCAAACCATCATGCTCCAGCCCAATCACCGCTTTGTCACCACCGTGCTGCGCGATGGCGGAACGATTGATCTGCCGGTCACAACCGCATCAGAGCTGCTCAAGGACAATTTCGGCAACAGCCAAACCGTCGGCCAGATCGGCATCAGGACCTTGGAGACCGAGGAACGCTTCGCCCCGCTTTCGGTCGGCGAAGCGGCGGCAATGGCTTGGCAGCAATCCCTTGATATCGCGCGCATGATGATCACCGGCATCGGTCAGATCATCAATGGTGATCGCTCCTTCAGCGAGATGGGCGGTCCGCTCAAGATCGCCAAATTTTCGGGCGAACAGATGAGTCTCGGCACGCTGAACTTCATCAGCCTTGCCGCGCTGATCTCGCTTAATTTGGCATTCATAAATTTCTTGCCAATCCCCGCGCTGGATGGTGGACACCTGATGTTCTATCTGGCCGAGGCGATCCGCCGCAAGCCGGTAGGGCCGCAGGCAACCGAGTGGGCTTATCGCACCGGGATCGCCTTGGTGCTGATGTTGATGGTGGTGGTCACGGTGAATGACATTGCGACACTGCCGATCTTCGGCAGTTGACCGCATGGTGGAAACACGCCGGCGCTTGGGGCTCGCAGCTTGATTGCGCGGGGCACATGGGGCAGAGGCGTCGGCGGGGGACGGCACAGCAGAGCTTGGACGCGCGGTGGATCGCGCTGATTGGCACGTCTTGGCTGGACAGCTGATGGCGCACAGGTTGAGGACGGGATTTTGGCTGCATGAACCGAATGAGCGAGACAGGCGCAGGGCCGGTCATCTGCGCTGCTGCAGCAGCCCGCCCCACCGTGCGGCTGTTGCGCTTGCTCGCCTGTGGCTCGATGCTTGCCGGCATTCCGACGCTGGCCGGGGCGCAGCAGGCTGGACCCGCTCCTGCTCGCGCTGCCCAGCAACCGGCACCTGCTCCTGCCGTCACGCCGCGCGGCGAGTTAATACGCACGATTACTGTGGTTGGGGCTGAGCGGCTCGAGCCGACCACGATCCTGAGCTATATCCGCCTGCGGGTGGGCCAAGAATATACCTCGGCCGGCGCCGACGAAGCGCTGAAGGATCTCGGTGCGACCGAGCTCTTCGCCAATTTCTCGATCCGCAATGACAGTGGCAATGTCGTTATCACCGTGACCGAAAACCCGGTGATCAACCGCATTGTGCTTGAGGGTAACGAGCGCCTCAAGAACGACAAGATCCTGCCCGAGATCAAGCTTGCCCCACGCCAGATCTTCACCCGCTCCAAGGTGCGGGCGGATGTCGCCCGCATCATCGAACTCTACAAGCGTCAGGGCCGTTTTGCGGCGCAGGTCGAGCCGAAGATGGTGCAGCTGCCGCAGAACCGCGTCGATGTCGTTTTCGAGATTTCCGAAGGCCCAAAATCGAAGGTTCGCCAGATCAATATTCTCGGCAACGAGAAGTTCTCGGATGGCGATCTGCGCGGGGAGATGGTGACCAAGCAGGCCCGCCTGACCAGCTTCTTCAGCTCGAACACCAGCTATGATCCCGACCGTCTGGCGTTTGACCAGCAAAAGCTTCGCCAGTTCTACCTGACCAACGGCTATGCCGATTTCCGGGTCGTTTCCGCCGTTGCCGAGCTCACGCCTGATCAGCGCGACTTCATCATCACCTACGTAGTCGAGGAAGGTGAGCGCTACACCTTCGGCGAGGTCAAGGTCGATAGTCAGCTGCGGGACTTCGACAGCGAGGTGATGAGCACGCAGCTCGCGATGAAAGATGGCGATTTCTACAACGCCAAAGCGGTCGAGGACACGGTCGAGCAGTTGACCGAGCTGGCCGGACGCTATGGCTATGCCTTCGCCGACGTCCAGCCGCGCTTCAAGCGCGATCCCGATGCTCGCAACATGAATGTGACCTACGTGCTGCGCGAGGCGCCGCGCGTCTATGTCGAGCGGGTCGACATCAACGGCAATACGCTCACCCAGGACAAGGTCGTGCGGCGCGAATTCCGTTTGGCCGAAGGCGATGCGTTCAACTCGCTGGGGGTCCAGCGTACCACCGCGCGCATCAACTCGCTGGCCTATTTCCAGGAGAACTTCGAGGTCAGCCAGACCGAGGGCAGCGCACCCGACCGGATTATCCTTGAAGCCAATGTCGAAGAGCGGCCGACCGGCGAATTACAGTTCTCGGCCGGGTTCTCCTCGATCGAACAGTTCATCCTTGCGGGCAGCATTCGTCAGCGCAATTTCCGCGGGCGTGGTCAGACCATCGGCCTTTCGGTCAACTACTCGCAATTCTCGCGTGCGGCGCAGGTGAGCTTCAGCGATCCGTATATCTTTGATCGCAATATCTCGGGCGGTATCGACATCTACCGCCGGGATTTCAATCAGTTCAATTTCAATCAGCGCAACCGCGAGACGACGTTCCGTCAAGGGACGACCGGCTTCTCACTCCGCGCCGGTGTGCCGCTGACCGAATACATGTCGCTGGTTGGCAGCTACACACTCAACTATGACGACGTGACGCTCGATGAAGACCTGTTTTTCTCTGACCTTGACGGCAATGGCACGCGTGAGTGCGATCCGCTGCGCGCGGGCCGCTTCCTGTGCGATGTGATTGGTACGCGACTAAGCTCGATCGTCGCGCTCAGTCTCAACTATAACTCGCTCGACTCGCGCATCCGGCCGACGCGCGGCAAGTCAATTGCGCTGACGGGTGAGTTTGCGGGGCTCGGCGGGGACGTGCGCTTTGCGCGCTTCCGCGGCCGCGCGCAGCAGTTCTGGAACGTCGGCAACACGGGCTTCATCTTCTCGGTGCTGGCCGAAGGCGGCACAATCATCCCGCTACGCGAACGGCCGGGCCCGGGAGTCGATGATATCTTCCTCAACGACCGCTTTTTCCTCGGTGAACCGCAATTCCGTGGCTTCAGAATCCGCGGCGTCGGCCCCCGTATCCTGACGCAAACCTCGCAGCTCGACGAACTGAACCGCCCGGTTCGTGATGCCAATGGCAATATCGTTTTCCTGACCCAGCGCCGCCAGTTCCGAGATGACGCGATCGGAGGACGTAACTATTACCTCGGCCGCGCCGAGCTTGAAATTCCGCTCGGGACGGGCGCGCGCGAACTGGGTCTCAGGCCCTCGATCTGGACCGATATTGGCGCGCTGTGGGGCGTCGAGGCCCCGATCCTGACCGTGAACCCAGCGGGTACGCAAATCATCGATCCGGCCACCGGTCTGCCGATATTTTCGACGATCGGGATCGTCGACGGCCAGCCGGTGC
>JBJTTE010000064.1:0-7015 GCA_046080005.1 Erythrobacter sp. | reverse complement strand
CAGCCCCAGTTGAGGCAGATGCCGCCCAGATTCTCGCGCTCGACAATCGCGGTCTTGAGCCCGAGCTGCGCGCAGCGGATCGCCGCGACATAGCCGCCAGGGCCGGAACCGAGCACGATCACATCATATTGCGTAGCCATTTTTTCCCTCCCGTCATTCTTGCCTGTTCGGCCTGAGCGTGTCGCAGCGCCTTCCTTCTTTGGTTGTGAGGCCGAAGGCGAAAGGCAGCCCTCCGATGCGCTCAGGGCGAACGAATTTGGTGCATTTGATCAAGTGCCATCGGGCGGCCATCCGCGCCGATCAGAACGAATTTGAAGGTGCCGCGCGCGACCGGTGTGGTGGCCTCGCTATTGCGCTCGCGGCCGATCGCCTCGGCGGCGATGGTCAGCGAGGTGGTGCCGGTTGCGGCAATGTCGCAATAGACGGAAAGTTCATCCCCCACCGCCATCGCGCCCGGAAAGGCGAAATCGGTCGCCGAGACGACCACCGCCCTGCCCTGCCCGACGCGGCTTGCGAGGCTGCCCGCACCCAGCGCCATCTGCGCCATCAACCACCCGCCAAACACCCCGCCATAGGGGTTGGTGTCGGCGGGCATGGCGGTGACGCGGATTTGGGGGGAGCGGTCACTCATGACGCGTTCCGAAGAAGAACGCGATCAGCCCCAGCAAAGCCGCATTGGCCAGAACTGCCGCGTAGGTTCGCCAGTCACTTAGCCTCACAAGACCGCCCATAGTTCTGAACAGCCCATTCAGGGCGACTGCCATCGCGAAGAACCCAGTAACCGATCCGAGGAAAAAAATGCCGAAAAATCTTGCAGGTCCGTCAGCACCAAGTCGGTTGGCAAGCATGGTCGCAAAAAGATTGGGCGGGACGAAAAGAAGTGCAGCGGCGCCCGCGAAAAAGGCAAAGAAAATTGCGTTCGGAAAGCCGTAGATCACATGCACTTTGCGGCCCTCGGCGGTGAACAGGCTTCCCACCAGTGCAACCGCCATGATGCTTGTCAAAGGGCCCGAAACGCCGAACTTCAGCGGCAGATGCATTACACCACCAGCCCCATCGGGTTTTCGCACAGTTGCTTGATCGCCTCCATCAGCTGTGCGCCGTCCGCGCCGTCGATGGCGCGGTGGTCGAAGCTTCCCGAGGCATGGAGCACGGTCGCGACCTCGATCGCGCCGTTCACCACATAGGGCGCCTGCTGGCCCGCCCCGACCGCGAGGATCATGCCTTGCGGCGGGTTGATCACTGCGTCGAACTGCTTGATCCCGAACATGCCAAGGTTCGAGAGGCTCGCGGTGCCGCCCTGATATTCGTGCGGCATCAGCTTGCCATCACGCGCCTTGCCCGCGAGCGTCTTCATCTCGGTCGAGATCGCAGCAAGACCCTTGGAATCGGCGCTGGTAATCACAGGCGTGATCAGCCCCGAGGGCGCGGCCACCGCCACCGACACGTCGGCGCGGCTATAGCGGCGCAGCGTGTCGCCGTGGTAGCTGACATTGCACTGCGGCACGCGGATCAGCGCGCGCGCGAGTGCCTTGATCAGCAGGTCGTTGACCGACAGTTTCACCCCATCCGGCTCCAGCGACTTGTTGAGCTGACTGCGCAGTTCGAGCAGCGGATCGAGCCGGATGTCGATGGTGAGGTAAAAGTGCGGGACGGTCTGCTTGCTCTCGGTGAGGCGGCGGGCAATGACCTTGCGCACGCCCGAGAGCTTCTCCTCGGCAAAGGGCGCGCCGCCTTCGATGGCGGGGGCTGGAGCCGAAGCCGGAGCGGGGGCAGCGACCGGGGCCGCTGCCGTTGTCGGAGCGCTCGCCGCTGGAGCCGATGCTACAGCACCGGGGGTGAAGCTCTCGACATCTTCCTTGACGATCCGGCCATTCGGGCCAGTGCCCCTCACCAGCGCCAGATCAATACCCTTGTCCGCAGCGATCCGTTTGGCGAGCGGAGAGGCGATGATGCGTTCGCCCGAGGCCGCAGCGACCGGCGCTGGCGCCGCTGCCGCTGTGGGCGCTGCCGGCGCTGGACTCGCGGCCGCAACTGGCTTGGGCGATCCTCCGCCAGCCACAATCGCAGCCTCGACATCTTCCTTAGTGATCTTGCCCTTCGGCCCGGTGCCAGCGATGCTTGCGAGATCGATCCCGTTTGCTTCGGCCAGCTTCTTGGCAGTCGGGGTCGCGGCGGGACCTTCACTCGCGGGCACTTCAGCAGGTGCGGAAGGTGCAGGATCAGGCGCGGCCTCTTCGCCCTCGACGCTCAGCCGGGCAATCACCGTGCCGACCTTTACTCCTTCGCTGCCCTCGGGGATGATGATTGCCGCGATGACGCCCTCATCAACCGCTTCGAACTCCATGGTTGCCTTGTCGGTCTCTATCTCGGCCATCACGTCGCCCGAGGAAACGCTATCTCCCACCTTGACCAGCCAGCGCGCGAGCGTGCCTTCTTCCATCGTGGGCGACAAAGCCGGCATCTTGATATCGAGGGCCATGATCCGCACTCTCTCCCGTTATAATCCTCGGTCCTGTCTCTGGCCAATTCCCTAGCGTCGGGCAAGGCCTTCCATCGCGCAAGCCTGCACGGGACTTGCCAATCCATACGAATGCATTGATATCCTCGCCTTCTAAGGGGTCCTGACAGCATGCGTACATTTCTGGTCATCATTGATGATAGCGAGGAGGCGACCGCCGCCTTGCGCTACGCTGCGCGCCGGGCGGTAGCGGTTGGCGGTGCGGTGCATCTTTTGGCGCTGGTGCCGCAGCAGAACTTCTCGGCCTTCGGTTCGGTGCAGGCGACGATCGAGGCCGAGGCGCGCGACCGGGCGGAAATGCTCGCGCATGGTGTGGCAGGTAACCTGTTGGCGGAAAGCGGGATCATGCCGACAATCTCTGTCAAGATCGGCCAGGGCCAGAAAATCGTCAGCGAGTTTCTCGCAGAGCACAGAGAAGTCGCCGCGCTGGTGCTGGGCGCGGCCAAGGGCGCATCGCCCGGCCCGCTGGTCACCCACTTTTCGGCCGCAGCAGGATCGCTCCCCTGCCCGCTTTACATTATCCCCTTGGGCTATGACGAGGCCGTCAGCGACCATCAGGTCTGACGGCGACCGCTATTTCCGGCGACCCTGATGGCGGATGTTGCCGGGTCGCCCGCGCTTCCCGACCATGAACTTTCCTGCCGTCTTGGGAGGACCACTCGGCCCCTTGCGCCGCTCCTGCGGCCGCGCGCCGCGCGTTTCGATGCGGCCCGCATCCGCATCCGGCAGAACGAACTTCAAGGCGCCAGTCAGAGGATTGGCTTCGGCGAGCTTCAGTTTCAGCCTGTCGCCGCTGGCATAGGACGTTCCGCTATCGCTGCCGACCAGTGCCTGCGCGGCTTCATCATGGCGGAAATACTCACCTGCCAGCGTCGAGATCGGCACGAGGCCATCCCCGCCGAGGCCAAAGATGGTCGCAAAGAAGCCGAAGGCCTGGACGCCGGTGATACGGGTATCGAACACTTCGCCCACCCGGCCCGAGAGCCACGCGGCGACATAGCGGTCGATCGTGTCCCGCTCTGCCTCCATCGCGCGCCGCACGGTCTGGCTGATGGCGTCGGACACTTGCTGGAGCGAGGCACGGTCGCGGTCCGAAAGCCCACTTGTCGGTGGCAGTGAGCCCGGCGGGGCGGGCTGTTCAAGCTTGTAGGCGTCGACCAGTGCTCGGTGCACCAGAAGATCGGAATAGCGGCGGATGGGCGAGGTGAAATGGGCATAGGACCCAAGCGACAGGCCAAAATGCCCGGCATTGGCGGGGCCATAATAGGCCTGGGTCTGGCTCCGGAGCACCGCCTCCATCACCAACGCTCTTTCCGTCTCGTCCGAGATGTCCTTGAGCATCCGGTTGAACAGGCCGGGGGTGACGACCTGCCCTAGCGCCAGTTTTTTGCCCATTGTTCCGAGGTAATCGCGCAGCGCGATCAGCTTCTCGCGGCTCGGCGGTTCGTGAATGCGGTAGACCACTGGCGCAGTCTTGGCCTCCAGCGCCTTGGCCGCCGCAACATTGGCCGCGATCATGAAATCCTCGACCACACGGTGGGCATCGAGCCGATCACGGATAGCGATCGAAGCGATGCGCCCCTGGTCATCAAGCACTACCCGGCGTTCGGGCAGTTCGAGTTCGAGCGGATCGCGGGCATTACGCGCAGTGGCAAGCGCCTTCCATGCGGCCCAGAGGTTAGCGAGAAACGCGGGTGGATTGCCATCGTCGACCGCTTTCTGCGCGTCCTCATAGGCGATATTATGTGCGATCCGCACCAGCGCGCGGGTGAAGCGGAAGCTGGTTACTTTGCCCTCGCCTGAAATGTGGAGATGGCAGGCCATCGCCGCGCGGTCCTCTCCCTGCTTCAATGAGCAGACATCGGCCGAGAGCACTTCGGGCAGCATCGGCACCACGCGGTCGGGGAAATAGACCGAGTTGCCGCGCTTTCTTGCCTCACGGTCGAGCGCAGAGCCGGGGCGAACGTAGAATGCCACATCGGCGATCGCGACCACGGCGTTGAAGCCCCCCTGCCCGTCGGGCTCGGCCCAGATCGCATCATCATGGTCGCGCGCATCGGCGGGGTCGATCGCGACGATGGGCAGGTGCCGCAGGTCCTCGCGCGTCTTGTCAGAGAGTTTCAGCTTGGCCGCGCGCGGTGCTTCTTCGAGCACCTCCTCCGGGAAGATGTGCGGGATGCCATGCTTGGCGATAGCGATCAGGCTGAACGAGCGCGGCGCGAGCGGATCACCCACCACCTCGATAACCTTCACACCCGCGCGGTCCGAACGACCGACACGTTCGGCGATAACCAACTGGCCTTCTTCGGCCGCACCGCGATCAGCAATCGGGGCGGACTGGCGCACCCGTTTGTCCACCGGGGCGAGCCATGCCTTGCCGGTGTTGTCGATCTCGACCACGCCCATCAGGCCCTCGGTGCGCGCTGGAAGCTTCTTCATCACATGCGCGACCCAGCCCCGCGCGGTCTCCTCGGTGCGGGCAAGCACGCGGTCCCCGCGCTTTAACGCGGGCGGACGTTTTGCGCCGCGCAGCTTAGGTTCGCGGATAGTCAGGCGCGGCGGCTTCCCCGGAGCTTCGGGGTCCCAGTTATCCGGCTCAGCGATGAGATCGCCTTCGTCCACGTCAACGATCCTCAACGTGGTGACCTTCGGCACCCCGCCCATGCGGTGATAGGCACTCTTCTTGCCATCGATCAGGCCTTCTTCGGCCATGTCCTTGAGCAGCGCCTTCAGCTTGATCTTCTCCTGCCCCTTGAGGCCAAAGGCCTTGGCGATCTCGCGCTTGCCTGCGGAAATGTCAGAGGATTGGATAAAGTCGAGCACTTGGCTGGCAGTTGGCAGCCCCTGCGGGAGCTTGGGAGGTTTGGGCATGACATAACCTCTACCCGTTCGCCGTGAGCTTGTCGAAGGGCTGGCTTTCACTTCTTTGGGATGGCGAAGATAAAAATCGGTGCTTCGACAAGCTCAGCGGGAAAGGAGTATCGTCTCCTAGTAAGCCCTTGCCACCAGGACGCGCTCAACCGCCGGTTCACCCGTGAAGATGCAGGTGCCTTGAGCTGGCTCAGCGCCGCGCGGCACGTTGCGGATCGTGAGCTTCACTGCCTTGAGCTTTTCAACCACGGCATCCAGCGCTGCCCCGGTTGGTTTGGCCCATTCGACCTCAACCCAACCGGGATATTTGCCGCCCTGCTCAAAGTGATCGATTACAGCCTGCCACGCGGTCAGACCACGGGAGATATTGGCATCGCGGCGGATACGGGCTTCGTCGTAGAGGCCCTGCTGGATCGCTTCGAGCAGCGCCCCTGCCCCGTCGCTGAATTCGTCGCGCGTGGGATAGGTGAAGGCGGACTTGCCGTTGGTTTCGTTCCATAGCTGGTCGCGGCGCAGCACCGCGATCTTGCCCTCGGCCATGTCGCGCTGGCCGACTTCGATAATGACCGGCGCGCCTTTGCGCACCCAGTCCCAGCGCTTGGCCGCCGCTTTGCCCGGCTTCACGTCGAGCAACACCCGCACGCGCTCGCCGAGCGCGATCTCGCCTGCCAGCGCGGCGCGCACCTCCTCGCAATAGGCGATCAGCTCCGCATCCTCGGGCGCTTCACGCAACATCGGGATGATGACGATCTGCTGCGGCGCGATCGCTGGCGGAACGCGCAGCCCGTCATCGTCGCCATGTGTCATGATGACCCCGCCGATCAGGCGCGTCGAGACGCCCCAACTGGTGGTGTGGCAGTATTGCTGGCTGCCTTCACGGTCCTGATACTGGATGCCTGCAGCGTACGCGAAATTGGTGCCGAGATAGTGCGAGGTGCCTGCCTGCAGCGCCTTGCCGTCTTGCATCATTGCTTCGATTGACCACGTCTCGACGGCGCCGGGGAAGCGTTCATTTTCCGGCTTTTCGCCCGCGATCACGGGGAGCGCGAGGTCATCTTCGGCGCAGGCACGATACATTTCGAGCGCGCGGTGCGTTTCGGCCAGCGCATTCTCGCGCGTTTCGTGTGCGGTGTGGCCCTCTTGCCAGAGGAATTCGCTGGTGCGCAGAAACATCCGCGTGCGCATCTCCCAGCGCACCACATTGGCCCATTGGTTGGTGAGCAGCGGCAGATCGCGCCACGACTGCACCCAGCGCGCCATCGCATCACCGATGATCGTCTCGGAGGTCGGGCGCACCACCAAAGGTTCTTCCAGCTTGGCTTCGGGATCGGGGATCAGCCCGCCTTTCCCGTCAGAGATCAGCCGGTGGTGGGTGACGACCGCCATCTCCTTGGCGAAGCCCTCGACATGCTCGGTCTCGCGCGTGAAGTTGGCGAGCGGGATGAACAGCGGGAAGTAGCAGTTTTGTACGCCTGCCGCCTTGATGAGGTCGTCCATCAGGCGCTGGATACGTTCCCAGATGCCGTAGCCCCAGGGCTTGATCACCATGCAGCCGCGTACGCCGGATTCCTCAGCAAGGTCCGCGGCGGAGATGACCTCCTGATACCATTTGGCAAAGTCGTC
>JBJTTE010000063.1:0-16566 GCA_046080005.1 Erythrobacter sp. | reverse complement strand
TTCCAGATGACCTTCGCCTGCATCACGCCAGCGCTGATCGTCGGCGCTTTCGCCGAGCGCGTGAAGTTCACCTCGTTGATCATCTTCGTGGTGGCGTGGATGACCCTCGCCTATTTCCCGATCGCACACATGGTTTGGTACTGGGCCGGACCGGACTTCCTCCACACTGCGCCCACGGATAGCGGGCTGCTGTGGGGCTGGGGCGCGCTCGACTTTGCTGGCGGCACCGTGGTGCACATCAATGCAGGGGTTGCGGGTTTGATCGGCTGCATCATCATCGGCCCGCGCATCGGCTACAAGAAGGAGCCCATGCCGCCGCACAGCCTGGTGATGACGATGATCGGTGCCAGCCTGCTGTGGATCGGCTGGTTCGGGTTCAATGCCGGCTCGGCGCTCGAATCCAACGCCTTTGCCGCGCTCGCCTTCATCAACACCTTCGTCGCCACCGCGGCAGCGGGCGCAGCCTGGGCGATGATCGAACAGGTGACACACAAGAAGCCCTCGCTGCTCGGCGCTGCGTCGGGGGTGGTGGCTGGCCTTGTGGCGATCACACCGGCGGCGGGCTTCGCCCATCCGGGGACCGCGATCATCCTCGGCGCAGTGGCCTCGGTGGTCTGCTACTTCTTCGTGACGACGGTGAAGAACAAGCTCGGCTATGACGACAGCCTCGATGTGTTCGGCATCCATGCTGTCGGCGGGATCGTCGGCGCAATCGGCACCGGTGTGGTCGCTGACCCGGCGCTCGGCGGTCAGGGTTGGATCGACTACACCGCACCGGTGGCCAAGGCCGGCGAGTTTGACCTTGTCGGGCAGGTCATCACCCAGTGCTGGGCGGTCGGGACCACCATCCTTTGGACCGGCGTCGTCTCGGCGGTGCTGTTCCTCATCCTCAAATTCACCCTGGGCCTGCGCCCTGATGCCGAAGCCGAAACCAACGGTCTCGACATCTCCGAACACGGGGAGCGCGCCTACAACTAATCACCAGCTTGGCGGGCGGAGGCTCTCTCTCCCTCTCCCCTCCCCCCGCCTCACCTTGTTCCTCCTGCGAACGAACAAACTGAAACAGGCCGGAGCGGCAAACGCCTCTCCGGCCTTTTTTTGTGTTCCGCTCGCCCCTCCGGGTGTGCGTCCTCGCTTCTTCTTCATTCGCTTCGCTACGCAGCAGCTGCGGCTCGCGCGCGTGCGCTCGCGGCTCGTCCTTCGGCAGGCCGGATCAGCGCTTGTGCATTGGGTTGGTTAGCCGCGTTCCGCTTGCATCACGAAGTCCGCACACCGCTCGCCGATCATGATGCTCGGGGCATTGGTATTGCCGCTGACGAGCTTGGGCATGATGCACGCGTCCGCCACCCACAGGCCTTCGAGCCCGTTGAGCTTGAGCGTCGGATCGACCACCGCCTCCGCGTCCGAGCCCATGCGGCAGGTGCCGACGGGGTGGTAGACCGTGTCGGCGCGGCTGCGGATCAGGTTGTCGAGCGCCGCGTCGTCACTGAGATCGACGGGGTGGCGGTCCTTCGGCCCGAAGGCCATCAGCGGCGGCGCTTCGGCGATGCGGTGCGACAGGCGCACGCCCGCGCGCAAGCAGGCCATGTCGCGCTCGTCGTCGAGGAAGTTGGGATCTATCACCGGCGCGGCGGCTGCATCGCCGCTCCCCAGCCGCACCGTCCCGCGGCTCTCGGGCCGCAGGACGCAGGCGTGGAGCGAAAAGCCATGCGCCTTCACCTTCTCGCGGCCGTGATCCTCAAGCACGGCGGGCACAAAGTGCCACTGCACATCGGGCGCCGGGGCGTCGGGCATCACGGACCAGAACCCTCCCGCCTCGGCATAGCAGGTGGTCATCACCCCGGTGCGCTTGCGGCGGTGCTCGATGATCGCCCCCGCCATGCGCAAAGTGCCCTTCAAGGTGCCGCCGATCGGCACGTCGCTCGCAGTCTCCCAGCCGGAGACATAGTCGATATGATCCTGAAGGTTGCTGCCGACGGCTGGCCTATCGATCACCACCTCGATGCCATGCGCCTTGAGGTGCTCCGCCGGACCGATCCCGGATAGCATCAGGATTTGGGGCGAGTTGAAGGCTCCGGCGCTCAGCACCACGCCTCTCCGGGCGAGCAGCGTTTCACGCTTGCCGCCGCGCTTGATCTGGACGCCGGTGACACGCCCTTCCTCGACCACAAGCTTTTCGACCAGCGTATCGGTGCGCACCGCAACATTGCCCGCATCACGGATCGGTTCGACATAGGCCCGCGCCGCTGACCAGCGTTCGCCCTTGCGCTGGGTAACCTGATAGAGGCCGAAGCCGTCCTGCCGCTCGCCGTTGAAATCGCCATTGGTGCGCAGCTGCAAGGTCGCTGCTGCCTCGACAAAGGCGTGGGAGGAGGGGTTGGCTGCCGTCTGATCTGACACAAACAAGGGCCCGCCGGCGCCATGATAAGCATCGCTGCCGCGCTCGTTGGCCTCGGCCCGCTTGAAGTAAGGCAGCACATCGTCATAGGCCCAGCCGGGGCAGCCTAGTGCGGCCCAATTGTCGTAGTCCCAGCGATTGCCGCGGATATAGACCATCGCGTTGATGGCCGAAGAGCCACCCAGGCCCTTTCCTCGCGGTTGATAGCCGGTTCGCCCGTTCAAGCCCTTTTGCGGGACCGTTTCATACTTGTAGTTCGACTTTTCCGGGATGAAGGGCATAAAGCCCGGGGTCTTGATCCAGACATTGTCATTGCTACCGCCCGCTTCCAGCAGACACACCCGGCGCGTGCCATCCACCGCGAGGCGCCCGGCAACTGCGCTACCGGCACTGCCACCGCCGATGACGATGTAGTCGAAACTTTCCATGCTCTCTCCCTTTGACAGGAGAGATTAGGCAGCTTCGCGGCCGCCTGCAATCGGGTTTCGATCCGCCACTGACATTGATGTCGATAGCGGATCAAGGCCGCTCGTGCGGGCACGACAGCGAGCGCGGATCTTGTCGCTGGTGTCGCGGCTGTTGTCGTGACTCCAGCCGGGTTCGCGCAGCAAGTAGGACAGCTTGTGCTGCCACGGGCTGCGCCAGATATCGCTCAGCATGCCGATCCATTCGTGGAACACCGCCCACAGGAGATTGAAGCTGCCCAATTGCTTGATGATGCCGTAACGGATCGGCTCATCATCCACTTCCTGCTCGAAGGTGCCGAACATCCGATCCCAGATGATGAAAACGCCCGCATAATTCCGGTCGAGGTAACGCGGGTTGGTGGCATGGTGAACGCGGTGGTGTGAGGGTGTGTTCATCACCGCCTCGAACCAGCGCGGCATCCGGCCAATCGCCTCGGTATGGATCCAGAACTGGTAGATCAGATTAAACCCGCCGCAGATCGCCATCATGACCGGATGAAACCCGAGCAAAATCAGCGGAATGGCGAATAGCACTCCAAAGGTGAACATCCCCGTCCAGGTCTGCCGCAGCGCAGTCGAGAGGTTGTAGTGCTGGCTCGAATGGTGATTCACATGCGCCGCCCACATCCAGCGGACGCGGTGTCCGGCGCGGTGCACCCAGTAGTATTTCAGATCATCGAGCACAAAGCACAATGGCCAGGCCCACCATACGGTCCACCATTCGGGACCCAAGTCGAACAGGCGCCAGTCATAGGCAAACAGCATCAAGGAGACGGCAAAGCCGCCCAACAGCGCGCCTGCGACAGTCGAGCCGAGGCCAAACGACAGGCTGCCAAGCGTGTCCTTTGGCTCATAGGCCTCGGGCGCGCGCAGCTTCGCCCAGATCATCTCGGCGAGCACCGCAATCACAAACAGCGGCACGGCATATTGGGTGGGGTTGAAGTCAGGCATGCTGCGACCCGCTTAGCCGATTGATGGCGGCGACCCAAGCGTCTGGATCGTCGACCACGATACGGACGTCACCAAATAAAGTCTCGCCGGTCATTATTGCCAGGGATGCGTCATCATGATCGATGCTGAGCGTCGCTGCGGCGCGATCGCCAAGCACCCGTCCGGCAAAGCGGTTGCCATGGCGCTTGATGACCATGATCCGCCCATTCCCGTCACGTGCAAGCGCAGCCGTACCGTCCTTGTCGCGGGCAATGGAGACAGGAACGAAACCGTCCTCGACCTCGCTGGCTGCACGGCGGACGGCGGCATCATCGACCAGCGTGGGCGCTCGGCCCAACCGCATCCACTTGGCGAGGCCAGCCAGGGCAAGGATCGCGACGAGCGATCCAGCGGTCTGTGGCACAAGCGATGACAGCGCCATTTGGCGAGCCTGTCAGCGGGCAGCCAGCATATCAATCAGCGCGCGAATCGGGCTCACATCATAGCCCGCCTCGGCAGCCGTGCGCGCGATCGCATCAGGATCATCGCCCTGCTTGGCCGAGGCCAGCGCCCACAGCAACGTCGAGCGGGTACCCGAGCGGCAATAGGCGAGAATCGCGCCTTCCGCCTGTTCGAGCGCGGCAATCATCGCGTCGACCTGCGGCTCGCTGAAGCCCGAATGACCAATCGGAATCGCGACATAATTGAGGCCTGCGGCTGCCGCTGCGGACGCAATCTCGTCACCTTGCGGCGCAGAAGGCTCCTCTCCGTCGGGACGATTATTTACAATCGTGCTTACCCCAAGGGCGGCGGCAGCGGCGATATCCTCCAGAGCAAGCTGCGGGCTCACCAACACATTTTCATTGAGGCGGCGGAAATCGCTCATGACTGGTCCTGCTTTCCCCAAGTGGTTCGAACAACTGTCATGCCGAAAGCCGCCTGAGCAGACAAGCATCCGCGTGGATCACGCCTGTCTGCCCCCTGTGCTTCGGTAAAATCGTTCGCAAAGCAGGCTATTGTGCGCTATGTGCGATCTCACGCACGCTCCGAACCAAGCAGTCGGCGCGTCTGTGTCCGGTGCGGCTCACTGTCCACGACATCGGCACAAAGTAGGGCGGGCAGTGTGGCAAGGTACGTACTGATCTATGGGTTACGATAGGGGACGCCGGCGCGGACGCGACAAGCGCGACGGTTTCGGCGAAGATGGGTTTGATCCGTTTGGCGGAGGGAATGACGGTTTTCCTCCCCCGCGCGATTTCGGTGGTGATCGGTTTGGCGGCGGAGACCGCTTTGGCGGTGGCGGTGATCGCTACGGCGGTGGCGGAGATCGCTCGAGCGGCGGCCCCCGTGGGGGCGGCGGATTTGGCGGCGGCCCGCGCGGAGGTGGCGGCGGTGCAGGTGGCGGTGGCGGCGGCGGCGGCTTCAGCCGAATGCCTGCCCAGATCGTGGGCACCGGGAAGGGCATCGTAAAGTTCTTCAATGGTCAGAAGGGTTTTGGCTTCATCCAGCAAGAAGGGGGCGGGGAAGATGTCTTCGTCCACATCAGCGCGGTGGAGCGTGCTGGCCTTGAGGGGCTTGCCGAGGGCCAGGAGCTACAGTTCAACCTCGTGGATCGCGGCGGCAAGGTGTCGGCACAAGACCTTCAGGTCGTCGGCGATGTGATCGCGGTCGCGGCCAAGCCTGCCGCTCCGCAGCGCGAGCTAACCGGCGAGCGCACCAAGGGCACGGTCAAGTTCTTCAACGCTATGAAGGGCTTTGGCTTCCTCGTGCGCGATGACGGCCAGCCTGATGCCTTCGTGCACATCAGCGCAGTCGAGCGTTCGGGCCTCTCGGGCATCAACGAGGGGGAGCGGTACGAATTTGATCTCGAAGTCGATCGACGCGGAAAATACTCCGCCGTCAATCTGGCGCCGATCGAAGGCTGACCCCCGGCCTGAACCGCAGCCCGCCGGTTTGACGCCGAGGCAGCGGAAGATTAAGCGGTAAAGCGGATGGCGGCTCTGGTTTGGGGCCGCCATTTGCGTTTCACTTCTCACCCTTTCTCTCAATTTCAGGATAGAAGCCGATGTCGATCACCCCGCTCATGCCCGTCTATCCGCGCAGCGGTGTCCGGCCCGTCCGCGGCGAGCACTGCCATCTGATCGATGAGGATGGCACCCGCTATCTCGATTTTGCGAGTGGGATCGCGGTCAACCTGCTGGGCCATTCGCATGCAGGGCTGATCGGCGCGATCCAGCAGCAGGCGGCGACGCTCATGCACGTCTCCAATCTCTATGGCAGCCCACAAGGCGAACGGTTGGCGCAGATGTTGGTGGACACCACCTTCGGCGACACGGTGTTCTTTACCAATTCGGGTGCCGAAGCGGTCGAATGCGCGATCAAGACAGCGCGGGCTTTTCACCAGAACGCCGGTGAGGCAGGTGACACCAGCCGGTTCGAGATCATCACCTTCCATAACGCCTTCCACGGCCGCACGATGGCGACCATCAGCGCGTCCAACCAGACCAAGATGCACCACGGCTTTGCGCCGCTGCTCGACGGGTTCAAATATGCGCCATTCGATGATCTGGAAGCAGCTAAGGCGCTGATCGGGCCGAACACTGCAGGCATTTTGGTCGAGCCAATCCAGGGCGAAGGGGGGATTCGTCCCGCCTCGCAAGAATTCATGGAGGGCCTGCGCGCGCTGTGTGACGAGCATGGCTTGATGCTGATCCTCGACGAGGTGCAGTGCGGCGTCGCCCGCACGGGTAAACTCTATGCCTACGAGCATTACGGGATTGAGCCCGACATCATGGCGACGGCCAAGGGTATCGGGGGCGGCTTCCCGCTCGGCGCCTGCATCGCCACCGAGAAGGCCGCGCGCGGGATGACGTTCGGCACGCACGGATCGACCTATGGTGGGAACCCGCTGGCGATGGCGGCGGGCATGGCGGTGATGGACGCGGTTGCGAACGAGGAATTCCTCGCATCGGTCGCGGAAAAGGGCGAGCGGCTCCGTGCACGGCTCGAACAGTTCATTGGCAACTATCCCGAGCTGTTCGAACTGGTGCGCGGGCGCGGGCTGATGCTGGGAATCAGGATGACAATGGAGAGCCGCCCGTTCTACGTGCACCTGCGCGATCATCACCAGTTGCTGACGGTCGCGGCGGGCGACAACACGATCCGCATCATCCCGCCGCTGGTGATTGGCGATACGGAGATCGACGAGTTTTTCGACCGGTTGTCTGCCGGTGCGGCGAGCTTCAAGGTGCCGGAACCGGCATGACTACTCGCGGGGGTGCCTACCGTCACTTCCTCGCTCTCGGCGACGCAGGCGGCGACGATGTCGCGGCGATGATCAATGACGCGATTGATCGCAAGGCAGCGAGGGCGGGCAGGCCCAAAGGCGTGGTCGATCCTGACGCACCGCTTGCCGGGCGCGTGCTGGCGCTGGTGTTCGAGAAGAGTTCGACCCGCACCCGCGTCAGTTTTGACATCGCGATGCGCCAGCTGGGCGGTAGTGTCTTGCTCCTCGATGCGGCCTCAAGCCAGCTAGGACGGGGCGAGACGATTGCCGATACCGCACGGGTGCTCAGCCGGATGGTCGATGGCATCATGCTGCGGACCGATGATCATGCCAAGATCGAGGAGATGGCGCGGCACGCGACGGTGCCAGTGATCAACGGCCTCAGCGATCGCTCACACCCATGCCAGATCGTCGCTGACCTGCTTACCGTGATTGAGCATGGCAAGGCGCTCCCGGGTCTGGAAGTCGCATGGTTCGGCGATGGGAATAACGTGCTCAACTCGATCCTTGAGGCGGCAGGTCTGTTCAAGTTCAACGTCCGCGCGGCGACCCCGGCGGGATACGAGCCCGATCCTGCCTTTGTTGCACTGGCCCGGGAGGGCGGTGCGACTGTGACACTCACACAGGTTGCGGCTGATGCAGCACGCGGCGCAGATGTGCTCGTTACCGATACCTGGATTTCGATGGGTCAGGCCGACGCTGCGGAAAAGCGCGCAGCGATGGCCCCCTATCAGGTCAATGCCACACTGATGGCGTTGGCCAAGCCTGACGCCCTGTTCCTGCATTGTCTGCCGGCGCATGTCGGCGAGGAAGTCAGCGAAGCAGTGTTCGAAGGCGCGCAGTCCGTTGTCTTCGACGAGGCTGAAAACCGCGTTCACGCACAGAAATCGGTCCTGCTCTGGAGCTTTGGTCTGCTGGGGAACTAGGGGCCGGGCCCACGAGGCCTTTCGCAAAGACCCATCAAACCCCATATTGCCGCGCATGGCTGACTTGATCGAAACATTCTCTGACACGCTGATGGGCTTCACGCTGCCCGCCCGCAATGCGCGCGGACGGATCGTCCGGATGGATGCAGTGCTTGAGGCGGTGCTATCCGCCCATGACTACCCGGCACCGATTACCCATCTGCTCAGCGAAGCACTGGTGCTGGGTGCGCTGATGGGCGGATTGCTCAAGGGTGAGCATGCACAGATGACGATCCAGGCACAGACGCAAGGGGGAACCGTCAACCTGCTGGTGTGCGACTACAGGGCAGGCGCGGTGCGCGGCTATGCCGATTTTGACAGCGAGCGTCTGGCAAAGCTCGGCGCGAACCCCTCGCTCGCGGCGCTATTCGGACAGGGCTACCTGGCGATTACCTTCGAGACCGAAGGACGCCAGCGATATCAGGGTATCGTGCCGCTCGAAGGCGATAGCCTAGCCGAGGCCTGCGAAAGCTATTTCAGCCAGTCGGAACAAATCCCGACCCTGATCCGCGTGGCCAGCCAAGCGGGAACCGGGGGACGCAGGGCAGCGGGCCTACTGGTCCAGCATCTTGCCGACGGGGAAGAGGGGCGCGAGCGGCTGCACGTCCGGATGGACCATCCCGATTGGGAACACGTCGCAGTGATGGCGGGCACAATCAGCCATGACGAATTGCTGGACGCAGGCCTATCGCTCGAGGCGATCGCATGGCGGCTGTTCCACGAGGAGGAAGAAGTGCGCGTTCAGCGGGGCGCCGATCTGTCGCGCGGATGTCGGTGCAGCAGCGCACATTACGAATCCATAATCGCCCGCTTCCCTGCAAACGAACAGGACGAAATGCGCGGGCCTGATGGGGTCATCGCCGTCGATTGCGCGTTCTGCTCGCGCACTTTTGCTTTGGCGATTTGATCGTTGGTCGAAAATATCCCGCGATTTTTCGTGCAGCAGCTAATTTCTGCAAGGCGCGCCCGCAGAAAGCTGGCAATAGGAGCGGTATGACTGACCTAATGGACAAAGCGAGACCACTGGCTCTGGGCATGCTAGCCGCCCTCGGCGTAGCCATCGGCCTGTCCGTGCCCGCTGTGGCGCAGGGCCGTGGTCTAGCGATGCTTGTGACATTGACGAAGGGTGAATGGACGATCAAGCAGCGGGGCGGGACAACAGACCGTAAGATCTGTCTCAAGTCGGGGGCTGAGTTAATCCAGCTTATGCATCGCGAGAGTGGCTGCAATCGGTTCGTGGTCGAGGATGAGACCGCGCGGGTTACGGTTCAATATACCTGCCCCGGCAATGGTTACGGTCGCACCAGCATCCGTCGGGAAACAAGCACGCTGGTCCAGCTCGAAAGTCAGGGCATCCATAGCGGCATGCCGTTTCAGCTTACCGCAGAGGCACGGCGCACTGGCCCCTGCTGAGCGGGCTGGATTGCGTTTGAAAGCGCCCGTGTTAGGGCCGCGCCATGATCGGTACAGACAACACGCCATTATTGCCTCTGGCCGTGGTGCTGCTGTCGGGCGGACTGGATTCGATGGTGACGGCGGCATTGGCGCAGGAAGCGGGCTTTGCGGTTCACGCTTTGACGGTCGACTACGGTCAGCGCCATAGGCGTGAGCTTCAATCTGCAGCACGCATTGCCGCAAATTTGGGTCTTGCGCGCCACACGCAGATCGCGCTCGACCTGCGCGCGTTCGGCGGCTCCGCCCTGACAGACGCCATTAGCGTCCCCAAGGACGGGGTCGGCCCAGACATTCCGGTCACCTATGTGCCCGCACGAAATCTGGTGTTTCTCGCGCTAACTGCGGCCTGCGCCGAAGCGGCCGGGGCGCGTGACGTGTTTATCGGGGTCAATGCGCTGGACTATTCGGGCTATCCTGATTGCAGGCCAGAGTTCATTGCGAGCTTTACTGAAACAGCGCGGTTAGGCACCAAGGCTGGGGTGCAGGGCGCTCCCTTCACGATCCACGCCCCGCTCCAGCATCTGACCAAGGCCGACATCGCCCGCGAATGTGCGCGGCTGGGGCTTGATCCGGCGTGGAGCTGGTCGTGCTACGATCCGACGCCCGAAGGGCTAGCCTGCGGTCTGTGCGATTCCTGTCGGCTGCGGAAAAAGGGTTTTGCCGAGGCAGGGATTGTCGATAGCACCCGCTATGCCGCCTAAGTCAGTTGGCAGCCAATCGTTAATCGGATCATAACCAATGGGGGATCATTCTTGAGTGAGGAAAGAACCGCGGGGCTGATCCAGACGGAAGCACCGGTGCCCGCCTACAGTTGGTATGCGCTGAGCGTGCTTGTCTTGGTCTATGTGCTGAACTTCATCGACCGCCAAATTCTCTCGATCCTGGCAAATGATATCAAGGCCGATCTCGGCGTGGACGACGCCTATCTCGGCTTCCTCTACGGCACAGCTTTCGCGGTCTTCTATTCCCTGTTCGGAATACCATTGGGCAAACTGGCCGACACCTGGAAGCGGACGCGACTGCTCGCGATCGGGCTTACCTTGTGGTCGACCATGACGGCGCTTTCGGGCTTCGCCAAGAATGCGACGATGTTGACGGTAGCACGGATCGGAGTGGGCGTAGGCGAGGCCACCGCTAGCCCGTCTGCCTATTCGCTCATCTCGGACTGGTTCCCGACCCGCCTGCGCGCGACAGCACTCGCGATCTATTCTTCGGGTCTTTACATCGGCGGCGGCGTATCGATCGGAATTGGCGCGCTGATCGTGGAGAAGTGGAACGCGGCCTATCCTGGCGGTGGACCACTGGGCCTCGCGGGTTGGCAAGCAGCCTTTCTGGCAGTCGGGATCCCTGGCCTGGTTCTGGCGCTGTGGGTGCTCTCGTTGAAGGAGCCGATCCGGGGCGCGATTGATGGGCTACCAACCCTCGAGATTTCCTCGCCCTTCACCGGCTTCTTTCGTGAACTTGTTGAGGTAATTCCCCCCTTTACGCTGATAGGTGCGGCGATGCGCGGCGGCTGGGCGCTTGCGCTAAACCTCGCGGGGTTGGCCCTGTTTGCTGTCGCGGCACTGGGCTTGTCGCAGCTCGTCCCCGCCTCGGCCAATCTCATCACCGGCTATGCCGATGGCAGCTTCAAGGTTTCGGACCAATGGCTGTTTCTCGGGCTGGGCTATTATGCGGTGTTCAGCTGGGCCATGGGGCTGCGATCGCGTGATCTGCCGACCTTCCGGTTGACCTGGGGCTCGCCGGCGTTCCTGTGCGTGATCTTCGGCTACGGCATGGTCGCGTTCATGTCCTACGCCGGGTCCTACTGGGGTGCACCCTACGCCGAGCGTGTGCTGGGCGCGACCAAGTATGAACTCGGAGCCTTTCTGGGTGCCCCTGCAGCGCTGGCCGGTTTTTTGGGTGTGGTATTGGGCGGACGCATGGCGGATTGGCTGCTGGAGCGCCGCCCCGACGGTCGCATTTGGGTCATCCTGTTCGGCTTGGTGACCCCGGTGCCAGTCGTCTATTTCGCCTTCACCACGGAAAGCCTCACCACATTCTATGCGCTGAGCTTTGCCACGCAGATGCTGACTGCATCAGCGCTGGGTGCGGCAGCGGCGTCAAGTCAGGCGCTAGTCTTGCCGCGCATGCGCGGGGTCGCCACAGCGACCTTCTTTCTCGCGACCACGCTGGTCGGGTTAGGGCTTGGCCCATTCATGGCGGGCTATGTGTCGGCAGTTAATGGTGACGACCTTTCGACGGGCGTCATCTCGACCCTGATCGTATCGCCGGTCGGGCTGGTCTTGTTGATCGCTGCGGTGGTGTTGTTCCCGCGTGCGATCCGCGATATCCGGGCGCGCGCCGAGGCCGCTGGTGAGGTGTTTACTGACGGGGAATAGCAGCTGATTGATCTCCCCCCAGATTGGCGTTCACCTCTATTCTGCGAGCCTTGGCAGCTGGTGCAGACTGCGGACGGACGACGCCTGAACCAACATTGCACATCATGCCATCGTTGCTTCGGCTAAAGCGGTTTGCGATCTGGCTGCGCCAAATTGGCTGCTCTAGGTTGTTGTTTTACCGCATTTTCCGAACCGTCAGGTGATTCTACCTGACTGGAAAACGCTCCAAGAGCTGGGTGTCGGGGGTTAACCGGGCGCAGTGTTGCGCCAGCCGCGGGGATCATCACCCCCGTGGCATGATGTCGCCGTGAGGCCCCAGTCCTTTCCAAAATCGCCTGAGCAATGAGCATAAAAAAAGGGGCCGGATCGCTCCGGCCCCTCTTTCTGTAGCACAAAGGCTAGACTTACATGCCTGAACCCGGCCCGTAAGTGATCTCCACACGGCGGTTTTGCTGTTCGCGCACGCCATCAGCCGTGGGAACCCGCGATTTGGTTTCACCAAAAGCTTGGCTCATGATCCGAGCCGCCGGAATGCCACGACCGCTCAGATAATTACGAACCGAGGTGTTGCGACGCTCGGACAGGCCGACGTTGTACTTCGGATTACCCGAACGGTCGGCGTGACCAGCTAGCATCACGCTGGCAGTGCCGCAATTCGCATAGGCGGTAACCGCGCTGTTGAGGATACCAGCCGCTTCCGAGGTGATGTCCGACTTATCAAAGTCGAAGAACACGATGTACGGCCCGGTATTGCACGCTGCCTTCGGCATCGGCGGCGGAGGCGGCGGAGGCGGCGGAGGCGGGGGAGGCGGCGGAGGCGGGGGAGGCGGCGGGGGAGGCGGCGGTGCTTCACCACCAAAGTTATAGGTGATGGTGCCCAGCAGCGAATGGCTGGTGAAATTGGTTTCCAGCGAGCGACCGACCGGATCGACCAAACCAACATCGGGCGCATTGAAGTAGCGATACTTCAGACCGCTCTCCCAACGGCTGCTAATCGGCAAACGAATACCAGCAAGCAGCTGCCAGGCGAAACCAGTATCCGAATCGTCCCAAAGGCCCGGCCCGGCGGAGTTGACACGGCCTTCCATATCGACGCGGGCGATACCCACACCGCCCCCGGCAAAGGCCTGAAGGCCGTCATCATCACCGAAATCGAACATGCCGTTCAGCATAAAGCTGAGCGCGGTCGAGTCTCCGACCGCGGTCCGGGGACCGTTGAACAGCGAGAAGCCGGGAGCAGTGGGCAGCCTATTGAGGGGCAGACCCTGCGTGCCAGCCGTGACCTCTTCAAGGTTGGCAAAGCGATAGGCTGTCTCGGCTTCCATTCGGAAAGCACCAAAGTCATAACCGACCGCGGCGCCAAAGTCGCTGCCGGTGGTGAACTCCGCGTCAGCGTCGTCCGGCCTGCCGTTGACATCGAGGCTCTGGTTCTCGACGAGCATAACCCCCGCACCGCCCTCAATATACCACTGGCCGTCACGGGCCATGGCGGGCGTTGTCAGCGCGGTCGATGCCATCGCCACTCCAATGACGAGTTTGCGCATTTGGTACTTTCCCCTTTCCGTTGGAATCTAAGTCGGGGAGTCTCTATCTTCTCCCCTACCGTGAGGCAAGCCATCATTGCCATACTTGTGTTGCAAGAATGTCGCTCATTAGCCAACGCAGAGTGGAAAGTGTGGCGCACAGATACCCGAGTTTGCACGTGTTATTGCGTCGGAGCGCTCAAGACCCCGGTGGACCGCAGCCTATCGACCAATGCCGTCAGCACCGCGCGTGCCTCGATATCGATCACTGTCCCCCCGGTTGGAACTGCGGGTGCCACAGCCGCCACCCATTGCGATTGAAACACAACGACATGATTGGCCGACCGATCAAACAATTGCATTCCTTCGGATGGAAAAACGAAATGCCAATCTCCGCCGATCATCACGGCGACCTGTTCTTCACGTCCGGCCCAAGCTCCGATCGCGGGAGCGGTGACCAAGAAGCAATGCCCTTCCTGCGGTGTTGCAGGCGGCGACACCTGCGCGGCGTCGATTGCGCGCGGATACAGCGCATCAAGCAGGGATAGCGCCTGATTGACGAAGAACTCTTTCTGCGCCTGGCCGGCAATGAGCAGCGGCAACCGCAGCGCGGGAGTTGAACTTGGAAAGGTGATCGGATCGGACATAAGGTTCTCCTGAAGATCAGGCGAGATTGGCGAGCAGCAGAGGCGGCGAGCGATCAAAAGTTCCGATCTGCCTGACCCAGAGCGGACCTGGGCCATGCGCGTTGAGCATCGCTCCATGCTCCGTGCCGGTAAGATGCAGCGTCGGCGCGTCGGTCTGCCATGCGAGAAAGGGCGCAGCGGCTGGGCCAAAGCCGACAAGATAGCTCTCACGCTCTTCAATCAGTGGCACCTCAACACCATCGTCCCACCGCCATTGTCCTCTTGCGCGCCGGGTCCAGCAGTAGGTCGCGCCGCCATCAGGTTCGCGAACTATGCGGGGATGAACGGGGCATGGCGGGCGGCGGGACATGCCCGGATTCGTGAGCATTGCGATGACGGGTTCGGTGTCAGCAGTGCCCATCGCGGCAATACGCGAAGAAGCCAGAGGCGGAACCAGCAGCGGGTCGAGCGCAACCAGACCATCGTCAATCCGGATCACAGGCGCGCCTATGGCGTGACCTTGGGCCGCGTCTGGCTCAGTGCCGCCACGACCCCGCAGCAGTCCGGTAAGCCGCCAGCGTCCGACGCCAAGCGGTTGCGCGCGCAAGAACTGCACCACCTCGCCGCCAATCAGAAGCCGATTTGCGCCTGCCGCCAGACCAGCAACGTCAGTATCGGCAAGTTCAAGGTCTGCGGCCACAAGGTCGATCAGCGCTTCCGCGCGCGGCTCGAACAAAAGCCCGGGTGATCCCGCCAAGGGCGCGGTCAGCACTCCCATAACCGCTCGCTTGGTGCCGCTCGTGCCAAGATCAACCAATGTGCTTGTTTGCGCGGCAAAGAGCGCCGCTCCTCGCCAGCCATTGTTCTGTCCTGAAGCGGCAGCGAAGACCAGCGGCGTGGCGGGATTGGTGTTGGGCTCGGGCGGTACTTCAATAAGCGCAAGCTGGGTCGGCGGGATGATGCGATCAGGCGGCGAGAGATTTTCGCCAGGATCGCTCCCCAGCGGCGCTCCGCCTGTAGGTGCGAGCCGCTCAAGCTCGAGCGCAATGCCGCGGTCCAGCCACTCCCAGCTCCGCAGTAGCCAGTGCCCCGGAGCATCTGGCAGCCGGACAATGCTGCCGGGGACAAGGCGTGGGTCAAGTTCACCGATCCGCCAGGTTATGGTCTCGTGCTGCCAGCGCGCACGGTTAGCACAGTCATTGGCAAGCTGACGCGCGCCGCTTGCAGTGAGAGTGGCGGGGAGATCAAGCATCAACTCGCGCCCCATGCGTCGTGCTCCGGTCGCGCGCTGAACACCCGTCTGATAGTCGCGCTCCTAGTCGTAATAGCGCAGCGCCGACGGCATGCGGGCCGGAAGGCTTGCCCGCTGCTTCCGGCGCATCTCATCCTGATCACGGCCATCAGGGGTCAGTTGTTCTGGCAGGGTAAAGGTCGGTCCGTCCGCCATACCGCGCGCGGCGATGGTCAGCCCCTCACTGCCCGATATGCACACCAGCGGAATGACCTGGTCAATCGCGGCCAGAGTCGAGGCGAGTGGCCCGCCCTCGTCGGCTAACCCGCGCGCATGAGCCAGCGGGGGCGGCGAGATAGGCGGCAGGGCATCGGGCACCAGTTGCGCCAATGAGACGGTCTCGTCTCCGCCGTCGGCGAAAATCTCGAAGCTGAGTGCGGGTATGCGGTTGCCGTAGTCCCCCAACTCGAGGCTTTCGAAAACCACATAGGCACAGTCCCGGAACGCAGGAGCCAGCGCACCCTTGGCTGCGGCAATCAGCGGATCGACCGGATCGTCGCCGAATCCGCGATAGATGCGCAGACTTCCACCGACCTTAAGATCGTCCTGTGCCCCGCGCAGCAAGTTGCCGTCGGCCCATATCCGTCCCACCCGAGCGATCGGTGTGCTCGACAAAGCCACCGCAAAGGAAGCGGAATAGGAATAGACCGTGGTCGATGGCTGTCCCTTGCGCCCCTTTTTCTTGCGCTTGCTTTCAATCAGATCGGTCGACCAGATAACGGTGCCCGCCACGCGCATGCGCCCGAACTGGCGCGGGATCGGCTGACCATAGCTCGAGGTGCTTATCGTAAGCTCCTTGAGCCGCGGGCCGTCGCGCCCGCCGGGCCGGAAGATGCGCGCATCAATCTGCTGCCCGATCAATGCGCCAATCGACGCTCCGATCGGGCCGCCAATCGCCGTGCCAAGCGCAGTGAGCACCAAAGTCGCCATGAGATTAGCCTTCCTCAAACGCGGCGATGCGCCAGAGCGCTGAGACGCGCCAAGCCGGATCGAGCGGCTGGCGAACCACACGGCGCAACCCGGCATGGGCGTGGATGACATTGTCTGTGTCTGCCGCAATCACGAGGTGATGCTGCGCGTAGGCAAGCGCCAAAAGTAGCACATCACCGGCACGGATTGGCGCGCTGCCAGATTCCAGCCCGGATTGACGCGCCAGCGGCAACCAATGATCGACGCTGAGATTGCGTAACGCGTAGCCGACCGGGACGACCGGATTTGCCCCCGTCGTTTGGAGCGAAGTGAAG
>JBJTTE010000062.1:0-6478 GCA_046080005.1 Erythrobacter sp. | reverse complement strand
TGGAGAAGGCAGGCCTCTCGCTCGATGACATAGATCTCTTTGAGATCAACGAGGCCTTTGCCGTCGTTGCGGAGAAATTCATCCGCGACCTCGGCCTTGATCGCGCCAAGGTGAACGTCAATGGGGGCGCGATTGCGCTTGGCCACCCGATCGGAGCCACCGGGTCGATCCTGATCGGCACTGTGCTCGACGAGCTTGAGCGCACCGGCGGCCGTTACGGTCTCGTCACCATGTGCGCGGCAGGCGGCATGGCCCCGGCGATCATCGTTGAGCGTGTGGACGGCTTCGTCGATTAAGGAGCCGGAAGCGCATGATCGCTGACAACACGCCCGTCATCATCGGGGTCGGACAGTATTCCGAAGCACCGGGCAAGCCCGGTTATGAAGCCCTGTCCTATATGGACCTTGCCGGATGGGCGCTGGGATCAGCGATTGCCGATAGCGCCGCGAGCGGTGACGTGGCGGGGGCGATTGATACGCTCGCCGCGATCCGTGCCTTCGAGATGTCGCGGCCGGGCCGCGAGCCGCAGTTTGGTGCGGCGGATAATGTGCCGCGTGCGATTGCCAAGCGGGTGGGTGCTGATCCGGCACGCGCGATCCTGACGACCACTGGCGGGCAGACCAACCAGCAGCTGGTGGGCGAATTTGCCGCTGCCATCGCTGCCGGGACCAGCCAGTGCGCGGTGATCGTCGGTTCCGAAGCGATCTCGACCGTGCTGGCGCTCAGCGCCAAGGGTGAGAAGCCCGATTGGTCCGAGGCGATTGGCGGCGAGTTTGAGGATCAGGGCTTCGGGGTTGATGACCTGCTCGAACCCGTGCTGTTTGCGCATGGTGCGAGCGGCGCGATCCCGCTTTATGCCCTGGCGGAAAATGCCCGGCGGCATCGGCTGGGCATGGGGCTGGAGGAATACCGGCTCGAAATCGGCAAGCTCTTCGCCCCCTTTACCCGTGTCGCGGCGGCCAATCCGCATTCGGCGGCCCCGGTCGAGCGTAGCGCGGAAGAACTGGCGACCGTCACGGATCGCAATCGCATCGTCGCCGAGCCCTATCCGCGCATGACCGTCGCGCGCGATCAGGTGAACCAGGCCGGCGCGATCATTGTTGCCAGCGCAGGGCTGGCGCGGGCGCTGGGCGTGCCCGAAGACAAGTGGGTGCATATCCACGCGGTCACCGCCGCGACCGAGCTGAAGCTGTCCGAGCGGCCCGATCTGGCGGGCAATCCGGCTTCGCTCGCGAGCGTTGATGCAGCGCTCGCGCGAGCGGGCAAGGGCATCGCTGACATGCGCTATCTCGATTTCTATTCGTGCTTCGCGATCCCCGTGTTCAACCAGTGCGATCACTTTGGCCTCAGCGCCGATGATCCGCGCGGGCTGACGCTCACCGGCGGCCTGCCGTTCTTTGGCGGGGCGGGGAACAATTACTCGGCCCACGGCATCGCCGAGGCGGTGCAGCGGGTGCGCGCGGATCGCGGCAGCTACGCGCTGGTCGGCGCGAATGGCGGCTGGATGAGCAAATATGCGACCGGCATCTATTCGACCGAGCCAGCCGACTGGAGCGCCAATGACCGCTTTGCCAAGCTGCCCAAGGCGACCGATCAGGTGCCAGTGGCGCAAGGCCCGGTCGACGCGGCGAGGGTCGAGACCTATACCATCAATCGCGGCCCCAAGGGCGCCGAGGCGATCTTCATTGGCCGTTCTGAAGCAGGCGAGCGGGTGGTGGGTAATGCCGATCTGACCGATCCCGCCACGGCCGAGGCCTTCGAAGGCGGCGAGCCTTTCGGCAAGCGCCTGGCCTTGGTTAAGGACGAGCGCGGACGGACTGTGGGGCGAGTGGCCTGAAGAATTCCCCTCCCGCTCGCGGGAGGGGCGCGAGACTTGGCGGCTCGCCGCCTAGTCGCAGCCGGGTGGGCCTTCCCACGCTTTTCCCTCCCCCGGCCCCTCCCGCAAGCAAGAGGGGAGGCACTACCGCCTGGCCCCGCCCAGAAAGTCGAGCGCATCGAAGCCTTCGGGTGCCGCCACCTCGACAATCGGATCATCGCGATCATCAAACTCGGTGCGCAGCGCGCGGCTCATCACCGCGTGCATCTGATAAAGGCAGGTGATGTAGGTGAGTTCGAGAATTTCCTCGTCGCTGAAGGCGGCTTTGACCTCGGCGAACAATGCGTCGGGCACGCGCCCGGCATGGCATACCAGCCGGTCGGCATAGGCGAGCACCAGCCGCTCCTTGGCGTCGAATATGTCTGACGTCTGCCAGACCGGCAGGGCCGCGATCTTCGCTTCGCTGACCCCGAGCCCGCGCAGGGACTTGCAGTGCTGCGAGAAGACGAACTGGCTGCCGGTGGCCCAGCCCGCCCAGGTCTGGCCCAGCTCGCGGAGTACCGGATCGAGCTTGCGGTCGGGCGAGCGGTAATAGGCAAAGCCTTGCGCGGCGTGCTTGAGCGTGTCGGGCGATCCGGCGAACACCGTCCACCAGTCGCCGCGCGTGCCGGTCGCGGTGCCGGGCTCGGCCACCGGATCGCGCTCGCCGAACAGCACGCCATAGAGCGGCTGGGCGACCTTGGGGTCCGCCTCGGCGCGGGGCACTTCGCGCAGCCGCGGCATCAGGCGTCTTCCGCCATAGTCGCAGGCTCATGGCGCACATCTTCCGGCCCGAAGCTGCGGGTGGTCGCGGCGAATTCGAGCATGATGCCGTTGGGATCGGTGAAATAGACCGAGCGCACGAACACCCCGTCATGCATCTCGCGGGCATAGCCCGAGGGGCTGTCATCATGGTTGAACACCATGTGGGTGTGCTCGACCCCGGCCTCCTTGAGACGGTCCAGCGCCGCTTCCAGCTCGGCCTCGTCCATGTGGAAGGCGAGGTGGTTCATCGAGCCGACCGCCGTCTTGGCGTCAAACGGGAACTTCTTGACCGAAGCAATCCCCGGCGCGGCGGGCGGCGCATCGGCCCACCAGAAGAACGCCACCGCATTGCCCCCGCCGCAATCGAAGAAGAAATGCTGGCCGCCATCGGGCAGCTGCACGGTCTTGAACAGCGGCATCTTGAGCACCTCGGTGTAGAACCGCACTGTCTCTGCCATGTCGCGGCACACCAGCGCGATGTGGTTGATGCCTGTCGTCCGGATCATCGTCTGTCACCTCTGGCGCAGAACCTGCCGCGAACCGGCGCGCTTGGCAATTGCCGCCGAGTGCCTTTTCGTTCAGCAAATACATACGACCGGCGCGCTTGCGCGAATCGCGGGCGGGGACTAAGTAGTTTCAATTGAAACTATCTCGTCAGATGGGGATCGATCCGATGAACGCGCCGACCATGGCTCAAGCCGCCCAGGACCTGTTCGATAATCCCGCCGGGCTCGACGGGTTTGAATTCGTCGAGTTCTGCGCGCCGGAGAAGGGCGTGCTGGAGCCGGTGTTCGAAGCGATGGGCTTCACCCGCGTGGCGCGGCACCGCAGCAAGGATGTGCACCTGTGGCGGCAGGGCGGCATCAACCTCATCGCCAATTACGAGCCCAAGAGCGCGGCGTGGTATTTCGCGCGCGAGCACGGGCCTTCCGCTTGCGGGATGGCGTTCCGGGTGCGCGAGGCGGCCAATGCCTATTACCACCTGATCGCGCAGGGTGCCGAGCCGGTCGCGGTCCAGACCGGCGTGATGGAGCTGCGCATTCCGGCAATCCGCGGCATTGGCGGGGCGATCCTCTATCTGGTCGACCGCTACGCCGGGGCGATGACGAGCAACGGCCTGACCATCTACGACATCGACTTCGCCTATCTTCCCGACGTCGATCCCTACCCCGAGGGCGCGGGCTTCCACACGATCGATCACCTCACCCACAACGTCTACACCGGGCGGATGAAGTATTGGGCCGACTATTACGAGACCCTGTTCAACTTCCGCGAGATCCGCTTCTTCGACATCAAGGGTGAATATACCGGGCTGACGTCGAAGGCGCTGACCGCGCCCGACGGCAAGATCCGCATCCCGCTCAATGAAGAGGGCGCCAATGAGAAGGGGGGCGGGAAGGGCCAGATCGAGGAGTTCCTGCGCGCCTTCAACGGCGAGGGCATCCAGCACATCGCGCTGATCTGCGATGATCTGCCCGCGTGCTGGGATCGCCTCAAGGCGCTCGGCGTCCCCTTCATGACCGCGCCGCCAGCGACCTATTACGCCATGCTCGCCGAGCGCCTGCCGGGCCACGGCGAGGATGTCAGCGCGCTGCAGATGCGCGGCATTCTGCTCGATGGGACAACTGAAGGCGGCTCACCTCGGCTGCTGCTGCAAATCTTCGCGCAGGCGCAGGTCGGGCCGGTGTTCTTCGAGTTCATCCAGCGCAAGGGCGACGAAGGCTTCGGCGAGGGTAACTTCAAGGCCCTGTTCGAAAGCATGGAGCGCGACCAGATCCAGCGCGGCGTGCTGGAAGTCGGGGAACCGGCGGAGTAAGATAACCGCGTCACCCTGAACTTGTTTCAGGGTCCACCGCTCCGGATAGAGCCCGGCTCGTGGTGGCGCGATGGGTGCTGAAACAAGTTCAGCATGACGCATGAATGGAGTGCTGGACCGTGACCCACCCCGTCCACCTTTCACGTATCCCCCCCCGCCGCCTATCGCGGCAAGGACGTTAAGGCGACTGTGGCGTGGTATGCCCGTGTGCTCGGCGTGACCTTGACCACCGCCTTCGCCCTTGCCGCGTGCGGCGTGGCCGGCGCCCAGGCCGATCAGGCTTCTCCGGCGTCCGGCAAGGCTCGCGCCGACCTGTACCAATGTGAGGGCTGCGAAGGCGCGCTCGAGGCCGATCCTTCCAGGCTCGCCAGCCATGCGGCGATCGCGCCAGAGGGCGAACCCGGCGAACCGCTGCACATCACGGGCACTGTCCGTGCCTTAGATGGAACAACACCTGTCGCGGGCGTGGTGATCTATGCCTACCACACCAATGCCGCAGGGCTTTATGCTGGTGGTACACCCGCAACCGAAGCCTCGCGCCGCCATGGTCGTCTTCGTGCTTGGGTGAAGACAGGGGCGGACGGGCGCTACAGCTTTGACACGATCAAGCCCGCGCCCTATCCCAACGACACCATCCCCGCCCATATCCATTTCACTGTGCTTGAGCCGACCAAGCGTCCCTATTGGATCGACGATATCGTGTTCGAAGGCGAGTTCGGTGTCACCGAAGCCTATCGTCGCAGCATGACCAATAAGGGCGGAAATGGTATACTTGCGGCGAGCCGCGATGCCGGTGGCGTCTGGCAGGTCACGCGCGACATCATTCTCGAACGCCATCCCGAGTGAGAGGCTACAAACCGATGACCCACCCCGTCCACCTTTCAGGCATCCACCACGCCGCCTATCGCTGCAAGGACGCGAAGGCGACGGTCGAGTGGTATGCCCGTGTGCTCGGCATGAGCTACACCACCGCCTTTGCCGAGGATCACGTGCCCTCGACCGGCGAGTATGATCCTTACATGCACATCTTCCTCGATGCGGGGAACGGCAATATCGTCGCCTTCTTTGAACTGCCCAACCAGCCCGAGATGGGCAAGGACCCCAATACCCCTGCATGGGTGCAGCACCTCGCATTGAAGGTGCCGGATGAAACCGCGCTGCTTGCGGCCAAGGCGCATATCGAGGCTGAGGGTGTCGAGGTGCTCGGCCCGACGCATCACGGCATCTTCAAGTCGATCTATTTCTTCGATCCCAATGGCCACCGCGTCGAACTCGCCGCCGATATCGGCACGGCCGAGCAATATGCGGAGCTCGCCCGAGTCGCGCCGGTGATGCTCGAAGAATGGTCCGAGACCAAGCAGGCGCCGCGCCATGCCGAATGGCTGCACGAACTTGCCCGGGCGGAGCACGCAGCAAAGGGTTGATCCCCTTACCGCGCGCAGTCTGCTTTTGGGGGCCAACAGCCGACTACGTTATGGCTGGAAGTGGGTGGGAAGGCGAACGGCGGCTCATCGTGACAAACTGCACGCCTTTCTGCGTAGAAGTAGCTAGCTGGAGCAACCTAAGTTAGTTTTATACTGCAGCTACCTTTCTGGATCGTGCGTCGGATGTCGGTGCCGCTGGATCTAGAATGACAAACTCCTCTTTACCCGTCATGCGGCCGGACGCGAGCTCAGGCGATCCGGTGCGGCGACATCTTCTCGCACCGACACTTCACTACATCGCAGCTCTGCTTTTGATCGCTTGCGCAGCGATCACCTCGCACATCATGCTCGGCTCTGCGCTGCGTGGGATGGACGCCGATGCGCCGATCATCAACTCGAGCGGCCGGCAGCGGATGCTATTTAAAAAAACCCTGCGGCTAAGAGGCCGTTTCGAAAGGGGTTGAGCGGCTGAGGTTTCTGTGATTCCGGGGGTTTTGCAGACAACCCGGAGATTATGATGTGGACCCCGGCCACGCGCGCGCAGCATACGCGGGTTTCGAAGCGTTACCAGACGGATTTGAGCGATGCCGAGTGGTCGCTGATCGCGGCATTCCTGCC
>JBJTTE010000061.1:0-7836 GCA_046080005.1 Erythrobacter sp. | reverse complement strand
GACCGCCACGCCCGCGACGTTTTCCGCGCGGTGGCCGATATGCACGGTCAGCCCGCGCGCGCGCAGCCGCTCGACACTGGCGCTCTCGGCAATATCGCTGCCCTGCACCTGATAACCGAGATTGTGCATCACCTCGGCAATGCCCGACATCCCGATCCCGCCGATCCCGACGAAGTGGATGATGCCGATATCGGTGCCAACGCCCTTCATGCATCCACCCGGTCTTTGGCGGCCTTGCGGCTGGCAGCTTGCGGACGCGCGGCGGCCTGA
The DNA here is from genome assembly GCA_046080005.1 of Erythrobacter sp. Classification (GTDB taxonomy): domain Bacteria; phylum Pseudomonadota; class Alphaproteobacteria; order Sphingomonadales; family Sphingomonadaceae; genus Erythrobacter. The sequence goes on along the minus strand of JBJTTE010000061.1, from coordinate 7,566 downwards.
GCCGCCTTGGGCACTGTCTCGCCGACGCGGATGACATCCATCAGATCAATCCCGCTCATGCTCTCGACCAGATCAGCCAGGTCCTTCGCCGCATCGGGCCGCCCGCAGTTGAAGGCGCAATGCGCGGCGTTAGCGAGGCTCTGCGGGTTCATCGCCATCACCTGAATCTGCTTGGCGAGTTCCTTGGGCTGGAACGCGTCCTGCCAGATCATCCGTGCCCCGCCCGCCTTGACCATCTCGCGGGTGTTGGCAGCCTGGTGATCATCGGTGGCGATGGGGAGCGGGATCAGGATCGCCGGGCGGCCCACGCTTGTCAGCTCGGCAATGGTCGAGGCACCCGCGCGGCCAATAAACAAGTGTGCGCCTGCCAGCCGTTCGTGCATGTCCTCGAAATAGGTGCCGAGTTCGGCCGGAATATCGTGCTCGGCATAGCGCTTGCGTACTGCCTCAAGGTCTTCAGGGCGGCATTGCTGGGTGACTTGCAAACGCTGGCACAGCGCCGGGGGAAGCATGGCAAGGCCATCGGGCACCACCTGCGAAAGAACGCTCGCGCCTTGCGAGCCGCCGGTCACCAAGATGCGAAGCAGGCTCTCCTCGGTAAAGGCGGGGAAATCCTGATCGCGCAGCGCCAAAACCTCGGCGCGCACCGGATTGCCGACCAAATGGACCTTTTGCGCATGCTTGGGCTTGAGGCGGTCAACCGTCTCGTAGGAGGTCGCAATCGCATCCACCCGGCCCGCCAGCAGTCGGTTGACGCGGCCCAGCACCGCGTTCTGCTCGTGGACGATGCTCGGCAGCTTGGCAGCCGTCGCGGCAAGCAGCGCGGGCAGCGCGGGATAGCCGCCGAAACCGACAATCGCGGATGGCGCTAAGGTCTCGAACAAACGCAGCGCCATGCTGCGCCCCTCAAGCACCGCGCGGACACCGCCGACCCAGCCGAGCGGGTTCTTACCGAAGCGCCCCGCAGGCAACACATGCGCGGTGAGGAAATCGGGCTTGCCCGGAATATTCGCCCCGCGCTCATCGGTGATCAGCGCGACGTGGTGCCCGCGGCTGTGCAATTCGGTGGCGAGGGCAAAGGCCGGGATCAGATGGCCCCCGGTTCCGCCTGCGGCGAGGACGAAGTGGCGTGACGCTCCGCTGCGGGGTTCGCTCGTCATGGGCGGTCTTCCTTGCGATCAATCAGGTTGCGCAGGCCCGCGCCTTCGCGGGCGAGGAACGGGTTGCGCCGGGTAATCGCCAGCAATAGCCCAAGCGTGAAGCACACCGCCAGTGTCGAAGAGCCGCCATAGGAGATTAACGGCAAGGTCATCCCCTTGGACGGGAACAGCTTCAGGTTGACGAGCATGTTGATGAAGGCCTGACCGCCGAACTGGGTGATCAGCCCTGCGCCCGCAAGCAGCGCGAAGAGATTGTCCTCACCCACCAGCCGCATCAGCCCGCGCAGCACCAGCGCACAGTAGAGCAGCACGATCATCGCGCAGGTGATGAGCCCGAATTCCTCGCCAATCACCGAGAAGATGTAGTCGGTATGCGCCTCGGGCAGGTTGAGCTTGCGGATCCCGAGCCACAGGCCGGTCCCGGTCCAGCCCCCGGCGGTAATGGTGCGCTGGGCAAGATCAACCTGATCGAAAGCCGTGCCCCCGCCCAAAAAGCCGTCAATGCGGTGGCGGGCATTGTCGTAGAAGACATAGGCCAGCCCGAGGCTCGCTACGCTGAACGTGCCGACCGCCGCAAGCCGCTGCCACGGCATTCCGGCGAGCAACACAATCACCAGCCAGATCCCGCCAAACAGGATCGCATCGCCAAGATTGGGCTGCAACATCAGGAGCGTCGCGATCAGCGCCATCAAGCCGCTGACGCAGGTTATGACGGGAAGGCCCGGATCGCGCACTCGCCAGCTCAGCACCCAGGCGCAGATGATCGCAAAGCCGGGCTTCAGGAACTCGGATGGCTGCAACGACATGCCGAGATTGATCCAGCGCCGCGCGCCGTTCTTTTCCTCGCCGATGAACGGCACAACAAACAGCAGCAGCAGCATCACCGCACCCACCATGATGCCCAGCCTGCGCGCCTGATCGCGCTCAAGGAAAGACAGGCCGATCATCAGCGTCAAACCCATCACCTGAAACACGATGTGACGCTGGAAGAACATGAAGTCCGGCACGCGCTGCGTAGCTGTCGAGAGCTGGTCGGCGCTGGCCGGTGACGCGGCTGCCACCGCAACAATGCCGATCAGCATCAGCAGCACAATCAGCGCCAGGAGCAGCTTGTCGATCTCGCGCCACCACACCCGCACCACATCGCGCCACGGACGCTGCACCGGCACTGGGGGAAGATAATTGCCGCTGCTCCGCGCGCGGGTCGCTGACGGATAGGCTGGTGCGCTCATGGCTGGATGCCCTCTGCCTCATCACCCATATCGCAGCCGGTGATCACACCGACCATCTGGCGGAAGTGGTGGCCGCGTTTCTCGTAATCGCGGAACTGGTCATAAGAGGCACAAGCCGGGCTCAGCAGTACCACTTCGCCGGCACGGGCAGCTTCCTCGGCACGGCGCACCGCTTCGCTGATCAGCTCGCAGCGTTCGACTTTGACCTGACCTTCGAGCAGATCAGCGAACATTGGCCCAGCCTCGCCGACCGTATAGGCGGCCGCGACATTGCCGAGATGCTCGGCGCAGGCACCAAGGCCATCCTCCTTGGGCAGGCCGCCGACAATCCAGTGGATGCGGGGGCCGCCCGCGCCAATCGCGGGATCGGGCGGGAAGGCAGCGAGCGCCGGGGCGGCGGAGGCAGCGTTGGTGGCCTTGCTATCATTGATATAGGTGACGCCCTTGGCCTCGCAGACCCGTTCCATGCGGTGCGGCAAGCCGCGATAGGTCGCCAGACCCTCGGTGATTTGCGCATCGGTGAGGCCAAGCTGACGGCAGATGCCGACCGCGATGGCCGCGTTTTGGCCATTATGCGGTCCGGCGAGCGAAGGGGATCTCACCTCGGCCAGTCCCGCTGCATCTAGGTCACTCGTCTTGATCCGCTCCAGCGGACCGCCTGCTGCCGCCAACCGGTCAGCGATCGCGCGGGTGGGTTCGTCCTCGTCACACACCAGCGCAGCGCCGGTGTGCTGCATCTGGAACAGCCGCTCCTTCGCCGCGGCATAGGCAGCAAAATCGGCATAGCGATCCAAGTGATCGGGGGTGATGTTGGTGAGCGCCGCCACGTCGCAGTCGAGCGTAAAGGTCAGATCGATCTGGAAGCTCGACAGTTCGAGCACATAGACCCCCCCTGCGGGCAAGGGCGCCTGCCCAAGGATCGGTTCGCCGATATTGCCGCCCATCACCGTCGGAATGCCTGCGGTTTGCAGGAGGTGGTGGACGAGCGCGGTGGTGGTCGATTTGCCGTTGGTACCGGTAATGCCGACCACGCGGTGCGGCGGCAGGTGCGCGCGCGCTATGGCGAACAGTTCGATATCGCCGATCACCGGCAGACCATATTGCCAGCAATGGGGGCCAATCGGGTGGGTGTTGAGCGGCACTCCGGGTGAGACCACCACCCCTGCAAATCCGGTAAGATCAAGCTCAAGCGGATCGATCAAGCGGCAGCGCCCCTTGAACACTTCGCGCGCATGGGGCTGACGGTCCCAGCCGATCACTTCCGCTCCGCTCGCCAGCAGCGCCTCTGCCGCCGCCGCGCCCGAGCGCGCCAGGCCGAGCACCGCAAAGCGTTTGCCGGCAAAGGCGGGGGAGGTGATCATGCCGCGCGCGTCCCCCCTACCTCAGCTTCAGGGTCGACAGGCCGATCAGCGCCAGCACAATGGCAATGATCCAGAACCGGATCACGACCTTGCTCTCGCTCCACCCGAGCTGTTCGAAGTGGTGGTGGATCGGGGCCATGCGGAACACCCGCTTGCCGGTGCGCTTGAACCAGAACACCTGTACGATCACGCTGACCGCCTCGAGCACAAACAGCCCGCCGACGATGGCGAGGACGACCTCGTGATGCGAGGCGACGGCAATCGCGCCCAACGCCCCGCCAAGCGCAAGCGAACCAGTATCGCCCATGAACACTGCGGCAGGCGGCGCATTGAACCACAGGAAGGCGAGGCCCGCGCCCATGATCGCCGCGCAGAAGATCGCCAGTTCCCCGGCACCCGGCACATGCGGAATGCCAAGATAGTCGCTGAAGTCTGCACGGCCCGCCAGATAGGCGATAATCGCGAAGGTCCCGCTGGCAATGATCACCGGCATGATCGCAAGGCCATCAAGCCCATCGGTCAGGTTGACCGCATTGCCCGCGCCGACGATCACAAAGGCAGCGAAGACGTAGTAGGCCGGCCCCAGCGGAATGCTCACGCCTGACAGGAAGGGCAGATAGAGATTGGTATTGATCTGGCTGACGATCAGCCATGCCGCGCCGCCCGCCACCACAAACTCGCCCAGCAGCCGAACCCTTGCAGGCACCCCGGCGTGGCTGTTCTTGGAGACCTTGTCGTAGTCATCGAGGAAGCCGATCACCCCGAAGCCGATGGTCACCGCAAGGCACGCCCAGACAAACGGGCTGGTCAGGTCCATCCACAAGAGCAGCGCCAGGGTCAGCGCTGTCAGGATCATCAAGCCGCCCATGGTAGGCGTGCCGCGCTTGGCGAGGTGCGACTGCGGGCCATCAAGCCGGATCGGCTGCCCCTTGCCCTGCCGCACGCGCAGAAAGTTGATGAAGCGCTCACCGATGAGCAGGCCGATCACCAGCGCAGTCATCAACGTCGCGCCCGCGCGGAAGCTCTGGTACCGCACCAGATTGAGGATGCCTTCAAAGCCAAGCCACTCGGCAAGCAGGTAGAGCATTCAATCGTCCTCTGCAGCCCCTGATCCGGGGCCTTGCGCCTTCGCCAGCGCCTCAGGCGCGGGCATCGTCGGCAAAATGTGCCACCAGCCTGCCGAGCCCTACCGAATTGGACCCTTTGACCAGCACCGCATCCCCATTGGCGAGGCCGAACTGCCCGAGCGCCGCAATCGCCTCGGCAGGCCCCTCGCCATGCGCGAAGGCGAGAGGCTTGCCAAGCGAATAGGCCGCACCTTTCCCCAGTTCCTCAGCCAGCGCCCGCATCTCGGCCCCGACCAGGATGACGTGGTCCACACCTGCCTCAACCAGCGGTTCGACCAGCTGGCGGTGGAAGGCATCGCCAAAATCACCCAGCTCCTTCATGCTGCCAAGCACGGCAATGCGGCGGGTAGCGGGCGTTGCCGCGAGCGCCTTGAGCGTCGCGCGCATCGAGGCCGGGTTGGCGTTGTAGCTCTCGTCGATCAGCAGGGCGGTTCCACCGGGCACAGAAAGCGTATGGCGCGCACCCCGGCCCTTGAGGCCGCCCATCTCTGCCAGCGCCAGACCTGCGCTCGCAAGATCGCCGCCCGCCGCGCGGACAGCAGCCATCACGCCGAGCGAATTGACGATCCAGTGTTCGCCGGGCTCGGCCAGATGATAGCAGATGCGCCGGTCGCCCAGATCGGCAGTGATCAGCGAACCGCCGCCCGCCGCCGGTATCGCGTCAAGCAGCCGCACATCAGCACTGGCCGCGCGCCCGAAGGTGACCACCTGCGCCCAGCAAGCGCGTGCGTGGCAGATCATCCGTTCGGCCCATTCGCTGTCCGCCGGGAGGATCGCGACCCCGCCGGGGACAAGGCCGGTGAAGATCTGGGCCTTTTCATCGGCAATCGCCTCAAGGCTGCCGAGGTTCTCGATATGCGCAGGCGCGATAGTGGTGATCAGCGCCACATGCGGGCGCGCATGGGCCGAGAGCGGCGCAATCTCGCCCGCGTGGTTCATCCCCATCTCGAACACGCCGAACCGGCTGCGCGCGGGCATCCGCGCGAGGCTGAGCGGCACGCCGACGTGGTTGTTGTAGCTGCGCACCGAGCGGTGCGCGGCACCCCGGCTGGCGCGGTCGAGGCAGGCGAAGATCGCCTCCTTCACCCCGGTCTTGCCGACCGATCCGGTGATCCCGATCCGCACCGCTTCCACCGCCCGGTCGCGCGCGGCGTGGGCCAGATCGTGGAGCGCCTGGGTGGTGTCAGCCACCAGCACATGCGGGAAATCGACCGGGCGATTGACGATGGCAGCCACCGCACCCTTTTCAAAGGCTTGGGGGATGAACTTGTGCCCGTCCATCGCTTCGCCCTGCAAGGCGACAAAGACGTCCCCCGGCATCACGTCGCGCGAGTCCATCTCGACGCCTGAGGCCTGGAAGGCGTGGCTGGCGATGCCGTTGCATGCGGCGGCAATCTCGGCAGCGCTCCACAAGGCGAGCGGGAGCGCGTCGCGCGGCATAACCGGCCAGTGGTGCAACATCGGATGGGCGAGCGGCGCGTTCACAGGTTGGCACTCCCGGCGCATTGGCGCGCCACTTCGACATCATCAAACGCTTCAACCCGCATTGTTGCTCCTGCTCCGAAAATTTGCCCTTGCTCGTGCCCCTTGCCGGCGATCAGCACGATGTCGCGCGCGCCCGCTTCGCCGATCGCGGCGGCAATCGCGGCGCGGCGGTCGCCGATTTCGCGGCTGTTTGCGCCTGCCCCTGCAATGATCGCAGCGCGAATGACAGCGGGGTCTTCGCTGCGCGGATTGTCGTCAGTGACAATCGCCACATCAGCAGCACGGGCAGCGACCGCGCCCATTTCGGGCCGCTTACCCGCATCGCGGTCCCCACCCGCGCCGAACACCACAATCAATCGGCCACCCTCGGCAACATGCGGGCGAAGCGCGGCAATCGCGGCCTCGAGCGCGTCAGGGGTATGCGCATAATCGACGTAAGCCGGTGCCCCGGCGGGGTTGATCGCCGCGCGCTCCAAGCGCCCCCGCACCGGCTGGAGGCGGGAAAGGGCGTCGAAGACGGTAGAGGCGGCCACCCCGGTTGCCAAAGCGAGCCCCGCCGCGACCAGCGCATTGGCTGCCTGATAGGCGCCGATCAGCGGCAAGTTGACCTTGCGCACTGCGCCTTCATATTCGATGCCAAGAACCTGCCCCAACTGCCCAGGATCACGCGCAACAAGCCGCAGATAGCCACCACCCTCGCCCACGGTGCGAACATTGAGACCACGGGCCTCGGCGACGGCTTTAGCTGTCCAAGCGGAACCGTCGCCCGCATCGTGAATGATGGCCGGGCTGCCCGGTGCGACCACTTCGGTGAACAGCCGCATCTTGGCCGCGAAATAGGCCTCCATCGTGCCGTGGTAATCGAGGTGATCGCGGCTGAAATTCGTAAAGGCACTGGCAGAAACGGTCAGCCCCTCGTTGCGATATTGGTCGAGACCGTGGCTGGAGGCTTCATAGGCGACATGGCTGACCCCCTCGCGCGCGAGGCCTGCCATATTCGCAAGGAACGTGACGATGTCGGGGGTCGTGAGCCCAGTCGAGACGCTCCCGTCGGGCGTCGTCACGCCCAATGTCCCGATGCTCGCTGCGCGCTCGCCCGCCATGCGCCAGATCTGGCGGGTCATCTCGACCGTGGAGGTCTTGCCGTTGGTGCCGGTCACCGCAATGATAGTGGGCGGAACCGGCGCGAAGAAGCCTGTCG
>JBJTTE010000060.1:0-3047 GCA_046080005.1 Erythrobacter sp. | reverse complement strand
GGGTGCCGCGTGTTTCGCCGGGGTCGATTACGCCATAGGACGAGACCTGCTCCATCGGCACTTCGAGCACCGAAATGAGGTTGCCGCCGACCGTCTGATAAGCGTCGACCATTTGCTTCATGCAGCCAGCGCCGCCGTCCTTGGCCACCATCAGTTCATCAGGCAGGAAGATCGCGAAGGGCTCGTCGCCTACGATTGCCCGCGCACACCAGATCGCGTGGCCAAGGCCGAGCGGTACCTGCTGGCGCACCGCGATCACGTCGCCCGGCGTAGCGCGGGTGGGTTCGAGCACTGTGAGGTCCTTGCCCCTTTCGCTCATGGTCTGTTCGAGTTCGAAGGCAATGTCGAAGTGCTCGACGATCCCGGTCTTGCCCCGCCCCGTAACCAGGATCAGCTGTTCGATCCCCGCCTCGCGCGCCTCGTCAACCGCGTATTGGATGAGCGGCCGATCGACTACCGGCAGCAGCTCCTTGGGGACCACCTTGGTGGCGGGCAGGAAACGTGTGCCAAGGCCAGCAACGGGGAAGACGGCTTTACGGATCGGTCTGGGGCTAATCGGTTCAACGGACATCTGGCACCTTACCCTGGAGGAGTCGCAATCGCAGTGCACGCGGCGGGGCTTCCCGTGCCGCGCTGGCTGAGCAAGGTCAATCACCGATCAGCACGTAAGCCTGCGAGTTGCACCAAAATCACTTTTCGCTAAGGCGTGCTCTATGGACAAGCTGATCATCAAGGGCGGCAACCGCCTGCAGGGCACGATCCCGATTTCCGGCGCGAAAAATGCAGCGCTTACGCTGATTCCCTGCGCGCTGCTCACCGAAGAACCACTGACGCTGCGCAACCTGCCGCGCCTCGCCGATATCGACGGGTTCCAGCACTTGATGAACCAGTTCGGCGTCACCACGGTCATTCAGGGCACGCGGCCCGAGGATTTCGGACGAGTGATGAGCTTGGAGGCGACCCGCATCACCTCGACGGTGGCGCCCTATGATCTGGTGCGCAAGATGCGGGCCTCGATCCTTGTGCTTGGGCCGATGCTCGCGCGTGCGGGTGAGGCGATCGTGTCGATGCCCGGCGGCTGCGCCATCGGCAATCGGCCAATTGACTTGCACCTCAAGGCTTTGGAGGCTTTCGGTGCGAAGATCGAGTTGGCGGCTGGCTATGTGAAAGCGATGCAGCCGGATGGCGGGATGCCGGGCGGCGATTTCGACTTCCCGGTGGTCAGCGTCGGCGCGACCGAGAATGCATTGATGGCCGCGGTGCTCGCGAATGGCACGAGCCGGCTGTTCAACGCCGCGCGCGAGCCCGAGATCGTCGACCTGTGCAATATGCTCGTCGCGATGGGAGCGGAGATCGAGGGGATCGGCAGCTCGAACCTCACCATTCATGGGGTGAAGCGCTTGCACGGCGCGACCTACCGCGTCATGCCCGACCGGATCGAGGCAGGCTCCTATGCCTGCGCTGCGGCGATCACGGGGGGTAAGGTCCGCCTTGAGGGCGCGCGGGCTGACGACATGATGGCAACCATCCACGATCTGCAAGCCATCGGCGTCGATGTAACATGGGACGCCAAGCAGGTGACCGTTGCGGCGAATGGAACGCTGAAGCCTGTCGACCTTACCACTGCACCCTACCCGGGGCTTGCCACCGACATGCAGGCGCAGCTCATGGCGCTGCTCGCCAAGGCGCAAGGCACCAGCGTGCTCAAGGAAACGATCTTCGAGAACCGCTTCATGCACGTGCCGGAACTGGCGCGGATGGGCGCGAACATCACCACCGAGGGGCGTACCGCGATTGTCAAAGGCGTCGACCGGCTGACAGGGGCCGAGGTGATGGCCACCGACCTGCGCGCCTCGATGAGCCTCGTGATTGCCGGCCTCGCTGCCGAAGGTGAAACCACGGTCCGCCGTCTCTATCACCTCGATCGCGGCTATGAGCGGCTTGAGGAGAAGCTTCAGTTGGTTGGCGCAGATATCGAGCGGGTGGACGATTAAGCACTCAGGTCGCCTGTGCGAGGGGCCTTATCGATTCAGCACCAGCCACACCCGGATCGCACTGGCGAGGCCTGGCGGGGTAGGAGACTTGATCCGCTCGGCATCGATCCGGGCGACAAGCGCGGCAATCGCGAGCCCCTCCCGCGCTGCGGCGGCCTTCAGCATCTCCCAGAACAGCGGTTTCAGGCTGATCGAGGTCTGGTGCCCGGTGATGCTGAGCGAGCGCTTGACCGGGGGGTGATAGGGAGACGGCTCCATAGCCCTGCGTTTACCAGTCTTTGTTGTCGCATCGCAATTTGCAGAAAGCCGGTTCCCACTTTTCTGGGCGATGCTCCTGATCAGGCCGCTTCGAAGTCGTCCACATATTCGGGGAGGAACACCGGCTCGCGCTCGGACCAGCTGGGCGCAGTCGCGGCAGCTTCCGAGAGCGATTGCAGCAGCAACTTGCGGCGCTGGGGCGCGATGGCAGGCAGCGCGCTGGCGGCGCAGAAGGCAGCCGGAAGGTAAGGCCGCGCCTGTGCACCAAGCAACCGCTCATAGAGGAACCGGAATGCGGAAAAGCTCGCCAGCCGCTCCTGCTTCAGGTCGAAGACAGCGAGACGCACCAGCTTGCCGAGGAAGTCCTCGACCTCTTGCGGCGTGCCTTCCTGCGGGATCAGTCCGCGCAAAGCCTTGAGGTCCTGATAGGCGACATATTGGCGGCGGATCGCGGTGTTCTCACTCTCGCTGCGGCCCCAACGCCGGAAGGCATCAGTGCGGGCGAGGCCGATGTCGAGGCTGCGCTTGATGTAACGCTGCTCAGCAGGGGCGAACCCGGCAAATTCCCGCATCTCGGCAATCGGCATCATCATGGCGCGTGTCTCCTTCGGACAAGGAGAACGTCGCAGAGCATGGTTAATCTAAGGTTAGAGCGACTGTCAGGATTTCCGTGTGTGGGCGGGCATAATGGGTAAGAAGGAGACCCACTATGTTCCGACGCAAAGAACCTGAACCGCCCCGGCTTTCCCGGAGGCATTTTCATTTGAGTCATGCGACCATATCGAGGGTCTCGTT
>JBJTTE010000059.1:0-5146 GCA_046080005.1 Erythrobacter sp. | reverse complement strand
GCTTTCTGCGCCGCTTGCCCAACCGCGCGCGCGCGCTTGAGGTGATCCGCCAGCCCGGCGACACGACCCCCGCTCGCGCGGCGGCTCCGGCGGGTGACAATGTGGTGCAGATGCCTGCACCCGCCGCGCGTGTGGTCGAAGCGGCCAATGATGTGATCGAACTGCCGCTCCACGGGCGGATCGCGGCCGGCGCGCCGATCGAGGCGCTTGAAGGCCAGTCGACCTTGCCTGTTCCTGCCGCCCTGCTCGGGCCGGGTGAACATTATGCGCTCGAAGTGTCGGGGGATTCAATGGTTGAGGCCGGGATCTTCGATGGCGATTTCGCGCTGGTGCGGCGCACCAACACCGCGCGCGATGGCGAGATTGTGGTGGCGCTGGTGCGGGGCGCGGAAGCGACGCTCAAATATCTGCGCCACGAAGCTGGCAAGGTCCGGCTCGATCCGGCCAATGCGGCCTATGATCCGCAATATTACCGCCCCGATGAGGTCGAGGTGCAAGGCAAGCTCGCGGGCCTGCTGCGCCGCTACCACTGAGGCGATCCGGGCCGGAGCCAAAGGGGGCGCAGGCGGACGAATAGGATCAGTCCGTTTGCGCGTCCCCGGCTCCGGCCCCGGTTGGCTATTTCGGCTATGCTGTTGGGAAATTGGGCCCGGTTTTTTCACCCACGCCTTAACGCGGTCTAGACCCCCGCTTGACCCGCTTTAGACCCCCTCCAGACCCGCCCTGGCGCGTGTTTGCACCCCCGGTTGCGCGGCTTTGGCTGCGGACCTGCATTTGTCCTACAGGCGGCTCGGCAACGCGCCACCAGCCATGCTCGCCCTGGCTTTCGGCCACCGCGGTGATCTTCTGATCTGCCAGATTGATCGCCAACCCGCCCGATTCTTCGAGGTAGCGGCGGTCAGCCTTGAGCCAGCGCGGGCGGCACGAGCGCGGAAGAAATCGTTCCGATACAACGATATCAGCGTCAGCGCAGGCGGCAGCGAGCGCGCGTTCCTCGACTTGCTCGCGGCCCCGGCCCAGCAGCAGCACCCAGTCTTGTCCGCCGCGCGTCAAGGTCAGCGTGCAGAACGCCGACGAGCAGCGCGCGCCGGGCCATTCGGCGAGCGGGATCGGTTCGGCGGCAACGCCCGCGAGCTCCATCAGATTGTCGCGGATGTAGGATGAGCGGCTGTTTCGCAAGGAGAGCAGGCGTCGCTCTCCATCAGCGCCGGGCATGGTGATCCCGACCTGCTGGCCATCCCCCGCGACCAGCACATCGGGGATCGGGGTCAGCACCGCCATCACGCTCGCCAAGCCCACCGGGAGCAATCCGGCAAGCCGCACCCGCCCGCGCCACAGCCCCAGCCACAACCCGCCAGCAGCAAACAGCGCGACCGTAAGCCCGCTGATCTGCGGCATCAACCGGACCGCACCCGCCTGTCCGGCGGTGAAATGCGCGATCCACAAGAGCAAGGCGAGAGAGCGTTCCACAGCCCACCACACCGGCGCGCCGAGACCCACTGTATCGAGCAGTAAACCCAGTGCAATCAATGGCATGGAGACGAAGGTAACCAGCGGGATCGCGACCACATTGGCGAGCGCGCCATAGACCCCGGCACGGTGAAAATGGAATAGCACGATCGGCATCAAGGCCAGCTCGATCACCACTCCAGTTGCAAACAGCATCACGACGCGGCGCCCGGTGCGGACCCACCACGGCTCCTCGCGCGGGGCGAGAAAGGCCTGTACCGGAGCGCTGTTCGACACCGCAATGATCGCCAGCACCGCAGCAAAGCTCATCTGGAAGCTCGGTCCGACCGCGCTTTCGGGCCATAGCAGCAGCACGAACCCTGCCGCCAGCGCCACCATCCGCAGCGACAGCGGCTCCCGCCCCAGCGCCCGCGCGCCGAGCACCAGCAAAGCGGCAACGCAGCTTCGTACCGTGGGGACTTCAGCGCCGGTCAGCACGGTGTAACCGACCCCGGCAAGCGCGCCTGCCGCCGCGGCCACCACCGGCAGCCGCACCCGCAAGGTAAGCGCAGGCCATAGCGCCAGCAGGCGGAGCACAGCAAAATAAGCGCCGGCAATCAATGCACTAACGTGTAGCCCGCTGATCGAAAGCAGGTGGGTCAGGCCCGAATCGCGCATGGCGATCTCGTCGGTCTCGGCGATCCCGCCACGATCCCCGCTCGCAAAGGCAGCCGCAATCGCACCGGGCGAACCATCGACCCGCTCGCGTACATGGCCGGCGAGCGCGCGCTGGAGCCAGGCGATCCCACCGCCCTCGGGCGCAGGGCTCGTCACTGCCAGCGGACCAACCATGGTGCCGGTCGCAGCAAGCCCCTGGAACCAGGCAGCGCGGGCAAAATCATAGCTCCCCGGCAGCATCGGGTGTGCTGGCGGCATCAGCCTTGCGCGCAGCCGCACCAGCGCGCCTTCGGCTAAAGTGGCAGGCACACGCGCATCGCCGAAAGCCGTCAGCGGCACATTCACGCGCACCTTTTGCGCATAGCCCGTCTCGGCATCGCGCATCGCCAGCGTCAGGCGCAGGCGCCCCTCGGCGGGTTGATCCTCGCGTTCCAGCACCCGCCCTTCGATCAACGCGACCATCGGCCGCGCAACAGGCTCGGCCCCGACAATCGCCGAGCGCGCCCAGACAACCGCGATCCCGAGTGCAAACACCAGCCCGCACGCAACCAGCGCGAGGCGGAGGTTGGCGCGGGTGTCATCTGCCGCGCTCCCCGGCGGCCACAGCATAAGTGCGGCCAGCGCCGCCCCCATGCCCCCAGCCATCGCCGCGCACCATTGCCACAGTTCGGGCAAGGCAAACCACGTGCTGATCCCGCAGGCAAACACCACCGCAATCCAAGGCGCGCGGTCAAACCCGGCCTTATCGAGAAACCGCTCGGCTGGATTGAGCCAAGCTGCCGCGCCGCTCTCGTTGCCAATGCTGGACAAGCCGCCCCCGGTTTGCCAAGGGCGCGGCGATGGTTCCCGGTCGGCTTGTCCGCCGTCCGGAGCCTCCCCCATCGGTATGATCGGCACATCGCGCATTGGCTCGCCCTCCGATCGGCCGGTTGCCGGACAAGCCAATGCCCAAGCCGTTCCCCAAGCTGCTCAAAGTGAACAGGAAACCAGAGCCTATGGCAAGCGAAAGCAGCAGCACCCCGGTGAGTCCCGCGGGCGAAGTCGTGACCCGCTTTGCCCCCTCGCCGACCGGCTACCTGCATATCGGCGGCGCGCGCACTGCGCTGTTCAACTGGCTCTTCGCGCGTCACCACGGCGGCCGCACGCTGCTCAGGATCGAAGATACGGACCGCAAGCGGAGCACGCAGGAGGCAATCGACGCGATTATTGATGGGCTGGGATGGATGGGGCTCGACTATGACGCCCCGCCGCTGTTCCAGTCCGACCGGGCCGAACGCCATGCCGAAATTGGCTGGCAATTGCTCAAGGCGGGCCAGGCTTACAAGTGTTTCGCCACGCCCGAGGAACTCGAAGCGATGCGCGAGGAGCAACGCGCCAACAAGAAGCCGCTGCGCTATGATGGCCGCTGGCGCGATCGTGATCCGTCCGAGGCCCCCGAGGGCGCGCCGTTCACCATCCGTATCAAGGCCCCGACTGAAGGCGAGACCACCATTCACGACCGGGTGCAGGGCGCGGTGACTGTCAAGAATGCCGAGATCGACGATTTCATCATCCTGCGTGCGGACGGGACGCCGACCTATATGCTGGCGGTGGTGGTGGACGATCACGACATGGGGGTGACGCATGTGATCCGTGGCGACGATCACCTCAACAACGCGTTCCGCCAACTGCCCATCATCCGCGCGATGAACCAGATCGAGGGCGGCTGGCCCGACCCTGTCTATGCCCACATCCCGCTCATCCACGGATCAGACGGGGCCAAGCTCTCCAAGCGCCACGGTGCGCTGGGCGTTGAGGCCTACCGTGACGAATTCGGCATCCTGCCCGAAGCGCTGTTCAACTATCTGCTGCGCCTAGGCTGGGGTCACGGAGACCGCGAAGAGATTACGCGGGCCGAAGCGGTTGAGCTGTTCGATCTCGATGGGGTCGGCAAGAGTCCCTCGCGCTTCGATATGAAAAAGCTGGAAAATCTTAACGGCCACTACCTGCGCGAGGCTGATGATGCGCGTCTCGCCGCGTTCGTGGCCGCACGAATTGGCGAGACGGCGGACGAGGTGCTTCTGGTCCAGGCAATGCCGGTACTCAAAGTTCGCGCGAAGAACCTCGATGAACTTGTTGAAGGTGCTAGCTTTCTCTTTGCCAAGCGTCCGCTGGCGATGACCGAAAAGGCTGGCGCTCTGCTTGAAGGCGACGCGCGTTCGATCCTCCGCAAGATTCACACGCGCCTCTCGGGCGAAAACGACTGGACAAGCGAGGCGCTCGAAGCCACTACCAAAGTGCTGGCTGAGGAGCAGGGATTGGGCCTTGGCAAGCTGGCGCAGCCGATGCGCGCGGCGCTAACCGGGACGACAACCTCACCCGGTATCTTTGACGTACTGGTCCTGTTGGGCCGGGACGAGGCGCTCGCTCGGCTCGACGCGCAGGCTGCATAATAGACATTCGGCGGGGGCCGAAGACTTGGACAGGAGAAACACCGTGGCAGACAAGACGGCGAAATTCGAACTCGGCGGCCAGACCTTCGATTACAGTGTGCTCGAAGGTAGTGTCGGTCCTGATGTCATCGACATCCGCAAGATCTACGCACAAACCGGAGCCTTCACCTTTGATCCCGGCTTTACCTCCACCGCTTCTTGCGAAAGCGCCCTGACCTATATCGATGGTGACGAAGGCGTGCTGCTGCACCGCGGCTATCCGATCGGTCAGCTGGCTGAGCACTCCAGCTTTATGGAGGTGTGCTACATGCTGCTCAATGGGGAGCTCCCCAGCCAGCAAGAGCTCGGTCAATTCACGTACACGATCACGCGCCACACGATGCTTCACGAGCAGCTGATGACCTTCTACCGCGGGTTCCGGCGCGATGCCCACCCGATGGCGGTGATGTGCGGCGTGGTCGGCGCGCTTTCGGCCTTCTATCACGACAGCACCGACATTTCTGATCCGCAGCAGCGCATGATCGCCTCACACCGGCTGATCGCCAAGATGCCGACGATTGCGGCGATGGCTTACAAATATTCGGTTG